>DQWH01000129.1 GCA_011042635.1 Bacteroidota bacterium
GGCAGAACATGCGCCGGTGATGTTTGTGGGTCCGGGGAAGAAGAAATAGCCTTTTCTATGCTTCCGGGTGCAATAATCCGGAAATGGGTAGCAAAAGATAATTAATTTCTATATTTGTTTCATACAGAACCACAATCATTATTAGTGACAACGAAATATTTACGTTACATGGAGAAGCGCAACAACCATTTGCTTGTTGGTATGACCGTTTTTGGCGCTATTTTCTTTATTTTCGGTTTTGCCACCACTTTCATTGTGACCCTGAGCGCTCCGGTAAAGGCCATATTCAATCTTTCGGAATTTGCCGCCCAGCTCCTGTCATCGGCCTTTTTCCTGGCGTACCCCCTGATGTCCATTCCAACCGGAAGGATCATTGACCGGATGGGGTATAAGTGGACCGTTGTGGCCGGGCTGTTGCTGATGGCCCTGGGGAGCTTTATCTTTATTCCGGCGGCCAGAATCCCTTCTTTCCCCATCTTCCTGCTGGGAACATTCATTCTGGCAGTAGGGGTTGTATTCCTGCAGGTGGCTGCCAATCCCTATGTAACAGCTATCGGGTCTGAAAGTACCGCTTCCAGTCGGTTGAACCTAACACAGGCGCTGAACTCGGTAGCCACCATGGTGGCCCCATGGCTTATTTCCGTGGCTATTTTCAGGGGACTGAACCTTTCTGCCGACGACAGCCTGATTACACCTGAACAGGGAATGAGGGCGGCCGAAAGGGTTCCCCTTCCGTTTATCGTGATGGGGATTATTGTTATTGCCGTGGCCATTGCTATTCTTGCCATCAGGCTGCCGGTACTGGAAAAAGGGACCGGGGTGAAAAAAAGCGTGTGGAAATACCCGCATGTGGTACTGGGAGCCTTTGCCATTTTTGCCTATGTAGGGGCTGAAGTGGGTAATGCCGGTCTGATTGTGAACTATCTTAAAAACGCTGTGGAAGGTGTTAATGCAGAAATGGCTTCCACCTATGCAGCTATATACTGGGGGGGAGCGATGATCGGCCGGTTTTTCGGTTCGTTCATGTTCTCGGAAATGAAGCAAATAAAAAAACTGGTCTATTTGTTTCCGGTTCTGGGTCTGGCCTTTGTTTCGGGGTCGTTTGTCACCGACTGGAACTGGTCGATCGGGCTGACCTTCACCATAGTAGCGCTGGTGAATTTTGTGATCATGCAGATCGGTACCGGGAAAGTTGCCCGAACGCTGGCCGTTTTTGCCCTGGTAACGGCCCTGCTGGATATTACAACCACCTTTACCACAGGACATGTCGCTCTTTGGACGGTGATATCCATCGGACTGTTTAATTCGATCATGTTCCCGAACATCTTCTCGATGGCGGTGAAAGACCTCGATAAGGCCGAACTGAGCGGTGCTTCGGGACTGATCAATTCACTGATCATCGGCGGGGCGGTCATTCCACCCATCATGGGAGGGATTGCCGACAATTTCGGTTACACCTGGGCTTTCCTCGTTCCCGCCATCTGTTACCTGTATATATTCTACTATGCAGTGAGGGGGAATTTCATCAGAAGACTATAATGTATTATTAACCTAAAATTAAATCGCTTCAGGTATGAAAAAAGTAACCATTGGTGTGGATATCGGAGGAACCAATACTGTGCTTGGCATAGTGGATGAGGAAGGGAACGTACTGGACAGGGACCATGTTCAGACTCCGGCACACGGGGATGCCCGGAAGTTCATCGAGGACCTGTCGTCAGCCATAAAAAAGCTGATTGAGACGGTTAAATCGAAAGAAACCATCGAAGTACTGGGTATCGGGATTGGAGCCCCCAACGGAAACTATTACAGCGGAACCATCGAATACGCACCCAATCTTTCCTTCAGGGGAGTGGTGCCTTTCATAGAAATGCTGGGCCAGCATTTTTCCGGGCTGACCCTGGCCATGACCAACGACGCCAATGCGGCGGCCATGGGGGAAATGGTATACGGAGGGGCACAGGGAATGAAGAACTTTGTGATGTTTACCCTGGGCACCGGCGTGGGAAGCGGCCTGGTGGTGAACGGCGATCTGGTATATGGTCATGACGGTTTTGCCGGCGAATGCGGTCATACCACCCTGGTTCCGGGTGGCCGGTTGTGTGGCTGCGGAGCAAGGGGGCACCTGGAAGCCTATTGCTCGGCACCCGGTATGAAACGAACGGCTTTCGAGATCATGGTGCGTGACAATGCCACAGACAGCCTGCTGGCGGGAATCTCTTTCAATGAAATGGATTCGAAAATGATCTATGAAGCCGCCCGGAAAGGCGACAAGGTGGCACTGGAAGTGTTCGAACAAACCGGCAGGTGGCTGGGTCAGGGACTGGCCGATACGGTGCACCATCTGAGCCCCGAAGCCATATTCCTGTTCGGAGGGCCCACAGCCGCCGGTGACCTGATTTTCAAACCCACCATTGAAAGCATGGAAGAACACCTGCTTCCTGTATTCAAGAATAAGGTGAAGGTACTTCCATCCGAACTGTCCACGGGCGATGCCGCCATTGTGGGAGCCAGCGCCCTGGTGTGGAAAGAACTGGAAAAATAGAAATTCAGTATGGTACAGAAAAAGGGGCTGTCTCAAAAGTGCGGAGTAAATTGACCATTAAGGACCTTTGTGTTTAAGAATATTTTTGAGACAGCCCCTTGATCCCGTATCCGGAATGCACCGTGTTCTATTCGAACTGTTTAAACGTTTCTTTTATTCTTTCCATGGCATCCCGCAGTTCTTTCTCTTTGATCACCAGGGGAGGGGCGAAGCGGATAATGTGGCCGTGGGTGGGCTTGGCCAGCACGCCGTTTTCCTTCATTGCCACGCATACATCCCAGGCGGTTTTTTCACCCTTTGGCTTGATTACCACGGCGTTCAACAGACCTTTTCCTCTTACCTTCTCGATCATTTCCGACTGAATGCTGTTGAATTCTTTCCGGAAGATTTCACCGAGCTTTTCCGCTCTTTCGGCCAGTTTTTCTTCTTTCACCACCTCGAGGGCAGCAATAGACACCCGGGCTGCAATGGGGTTTCCTCCGAAGGTAGACCCGTGTTCTCCGGGCTTGATGGTGAGCATGATCTCGTTGTCGGCAAGAACGGCCGATACCGGATACACACCGCCCGACAGGGCTTTCCCCAGGATCAGGATATCGGGGCGGACCTCTTCGTGATGACAGGCTAGCAGCTTACCAGTGCGTGCAATGCCGGTTTGCACCTCGTCGGCAATGAACAGTACATTATGTTTTGTACAGAGGTCTCTTGCTTTTTTCAGGTAACCGTCGTCGGGAACATTCACGCCGGCTTCACCCTGGATAGGTTCCACCAGGAAGGCGGCGATGTTTTTATTGCCCTCCAGTGTTTTTTCCAGGGCATCCGGGTCGTTGTAGGGAATGGTAACGAAACCGGGTGTGTAGGGACCGTATCCTTTCCGCGCGTCCGGATCGGTGGAGAATGAAACCACGGTGATGGTCCTTCCGTGGAAATTCCCTTCACAGGTTACGATCACAGCCTCGTTTTCGGCAATACCTTTGACATTATATGCCCACTTGCGGGCCAGTTTCAGGGCCGTTTCCACCCCTTCCGCTCCCGTATTCATGGGAAGCACCTTGTCATATCCGAAGTATCCGGTAACGTACTCTTCAAATTCCCCCAGCACGCTGTTGTAAAAAGCCCTGGAAGTAAGAGTCAGCTTTTTGGCCTGTTTGGTCATGGCCTTGACGATCTTCGGGTGGCAATGACCCTGGTTCACGGCCGAATAGGCAGAAAGAAAATCGTAGTAGCGCTTGCCTTCCACATCCCATACGTAGGGACCTTTTCCCTTATCCAGCACCACCGGCAGAGGATGGTAATTATGGGCTCCGTAACGTTCTTCCCGTTCAATAAATTTCTGTGCTTTCATAATCGTATACTATTTGCTGTTTATGGTTATGTATTTCCGGTTGAACCGCTTTTTCCTGGCCTTTACCGGAATCCGGAACAGGTATAAAGCGGCAGGCGATCCCCAAAATTACTGTTTTTTTCGGCTGTTCCAATTTTTTGTATGGGGATAATGCAGGCAGGGCCGCAAAACATTTTTTTGCCCGGTTTGTTTAATTTTCATAGATTGATGATGAATTCTGAAAATTGTACCGTTCCAATTCATGAAACAGATGAAGAGACCGGAGAACATAAACCCGGGGATTAGTGAAAGGCGCAGTCACGTGATCTTTTCGCCGGAATCTCTTTCCCATGAAATGATCCGTATGCTGGTTGAAGCGGCCAGGTGGGCCCCCAGTTCCTTCAACCGGCAACCCTGGCGTTTTATCTATGCCAGGCGGGAAGAAAACGATGAATGGTTGCGTATGTTCGATCTGCTTCTTCCGGGAAATCGCGAATGGGTGCAGTACCATGTGCCTGTTCTTATGATGACCCTGGCCGAAACGGTGCCTTCCGGAAGAAAAGAACCCAATATCTATGCCTGGCACGATGTGGGGCTGGCTACTGCGCAGTTGCTGGTGCAGGCTGCTTCCATGGGGCTGGCTACTCACCCGATGGGTGGATTCGACCGGGAGAAAGCCATGAAAGTAATGCATATCCCCGAACCATTCCGCCCGGTGGCCATGCTGGCCCTGGGATATCCCGGCCGGCCGGATGATGTGCCGGAAGAGCTGGTGCAACGCGAACGGAAAGAGAGGACCAGAAATCCTCTGGAAACCATGCTCTTTCGTGGCCGGTGGGGGTCGGAGACGGGCCTGTGATCAGAACCTGACGGTGAGTTTAATATTGATCCTTCTTGACGTGAGGTAATTCGGAACCGCATACATGCGCGTTTCCCCGCTCAGGTTGTTTACGGTACTGATCCAGTGGTAGGAAATGGTATTGTTGATGTCGAGCAGATTGAACACTTCTGCGCTGACGGAAAAATGCCTGATACCCCGTAATTTTCCCTGAAACCGATTTTCCGTTCCTTCCTCCACCCATACTTTGATAAAACCGATATCCACCCGCCGGTAGGGAGGCATGCGAAAATACAGGTCGTACCGGTCGGTGCCCGGGTAACTGACCGGCAGGCGGGAACCGTACATCAGGGTCAGCTGGACCCGCAAGGAAGGATTATCCGGCAAATAGTCCTGAAAATGCAGGCCGAAATTGACCAGCTGGTCGGTGGGACGGGGATAGTACCCCGGAAAAACGGCAGCACCCGTTTCGTCTGTGTAGGAATCACCGGGAATATCTTCCCGGGTACGCATCAGCGAGAGGCTGGCCCATGATTCGGTTCCCGGAACAAATTCCCCGTTCAGTTTCAGATCCAGACCCGTGGCAAATCCTCGCGCCAGGTTTTCACCGGCATATCGGATAAGCATGTTTTCAATCCGGTAGGGGATTAGCCGGTCCATCCATTTGAAATAGGCTTCGGCGCTGAATACGAACGGTCTTTCCCACAGTTTGAGGTAACGGTCGGCTCCGCCCACGAAATGAACGGAACGCTGGGCTTTGATATGAAGGTTGCTGTTCCCTTCCCGGTCGGTGTATTCTCTGAACAGGGGAGGCTGGTGGTAGGTTCCTCCCGAAAGATGAAACCGGTAGTCTTTTTCCCAATTCGGTTCGAACACTATGGAAATGCGGGGGCTCAGGAGCCATTCACCCGTCAGGTCCCAGTAATTGCTCCGCATTCCAGCATTCAGGGAAAGATAGCCACTTCCGGCCATAAACCGGCGGCTGTACTGCAGGAATGAGGTCAACCGGCCCGACCTCAGTGTCAGTTCACCCAGGCTGACACAGGAAAGATTGACCGCCTCGTTGTTGTAAGGGACGGAAAAACCGGCGGAATCGACCATTTTCCATTCATGGATCCCGTGATCAACCGTTTCATACCGGTATTTCAGCCCCCAACTCCAGGTAGAGCCGCCCGCCAGGTATTCTCCCCGGTGTTCCATGGAAGCAATGGTACCCGTGAGGTAGTTGCGGGCATGATTCAGAAAGCTTCCTATTCCGATGTTCAGGATACTGTCGCCCAGACTTTCCGATCCCATTTCTTTGTCCAGCTCATTCAGGGAATACCTTCCCAGTATATCGAAGGTTTCGGCTTCCATGGTGCGGAAGGCGGAAGCGGTGAATTTCAGAACAAGGGAAGAAGAGGGTTTGTATGCCGCTGTCAGTGCCCCGGTCCAGGTATTGAAACGGTCCTGTTCCTGTCCATCGTACAGCACGTATAATTTGACGGCGTGGTTAACCGTTCCGAACGAGGTTTCCCGGTCTTCGGGTACAAAACGGTATTCATTGAGTGACAGGTTTCCCAGAAAGCTGAACTTCCAGCGAGGGGCAGGGGTGTATTGCAGATAGGTCTGGAAATCGAAAAAGGAAGGCTGGTAATCGCCCGCTATATCGAGCGACTGCAGCAGATACCGGTTGGTTTTGTACCGGATGCCCGCCAACCAGGAAATTTTCTTTTTTGCCGCCAGTCCCTCCAGATGCACCGAACCACCCAGAAAACTGAGGGAGGCGGAACCTCCGGTTTTCTGTGGGGTACGGTAGGTAATATCCAGAACCGACGACATCCGATCGCCGTACACGGCCCCAAAACCGCCGGCCGAGAATTTGACCGAACCTACCAGGTCGGGATTGATAAAACTGAGCCCTTCCTGCTGGCCCGAACGGATCAGAAACGGGCGGTAGATTTCCACACCGTTTACATACACCAGATTCTCATCGAAATTTCCGCCTCTGACAGAATAACGCGAGCTGAGCTCGTCCCGCGAAGATACCCCCGGGAGGGTTTTCAGCAGGGTTTCAAACTGGCCTGAAGCATTGGGTATTAATCGGTAATCTTTTATACTGACCGGTACGAATGATCCGGTCCGCCTGATCTCCGCCGCTATGGTTACCTCTTCCAGTTCCCGGGTACTTTCCTTCATTTCGGGATGGATGGCACGTGTTTCACCCGGGGCCAGGCGAATCGGGTATTCCAGCGTAGTGAAGCCCACCGAAGAAACCACCAGGGTGATGTCACGCCCGGCAGGGACATTGAGACAGAAATATCCTGTGGTATCGCTGGTCGTCCCCTGTGGCAGTCCACGCAGGGAAATATTGGCCAGAGGCAGAGGCTGTCCGCCGGAGGTGGTTACCTTCCCGCACACGGTGGCCGTTTCCTGCCCCCTCACATGGGACAGGAACAGGCATATGGCAAGAAGGGTCGTTATAAATCGCATACAGGATACCTGATGTTTTCTTTCTATAAACTGTAACCAGCCGGAATTCATTGTGTAATGTTAACCAAAAAACCTAGTTGGCAGGCAATTCCCGGAGCAGAAAAAACATTCGGATATTCCGGCGGTTTTACGGGATGGTGCATTCTTTGTATATTTGGGTGCTGATAAATAATTCCATTATGGTGAAGCAATTTGAAATGGTGCTTCCGGCTATGGGAAGGGGGTATCATCTGGTGACCCGGGCGATCGAAAAGGAACTGAAAGATCTTCCCGAAAGGGGGATATGCCACATTATGATCAGGCATACTTCTGCCGGGCTTACCCTGAACGAAAATGCCGATCCCACCGTGCGTGACGATTTTGCCTCGTTCTTCGACCGGCTGATACCCGATGATCCCTCTCAGTTCACCCATGTGATGGAGGGAGCCGATGATATGCCCGCCCATCTGAAGTCTTCACTGATAGGTCATTCCGTTACCATTCCCGTTGTAAACGGCCGTCTTGCCCTGGGAACCTGGCAGGGGATCTACCTGTGCGAATTCAGGGATTACGCCGGAGCCAGAAGGCTTACGGTAACCGTGGTGGGAGAATGACTGGCCGCGGATAGCCGGGGATTGGTCCCGTACGGGATTTTCCACAACATATTCCGCGGTCGTGCAGGTTAAGCAAAGTTTAGTACTTTTGAACATTATCCATTCGAATAAAAGGGACATGAAGAAACTGCTGTTATTAGGAGATGAAGCCATCGCCCAGGGGGCAATGGACGCCGGACTATCAGGTATTTATGCCTATCCGGGAACACCGTCAACGGAAATAATGGAATATGTGCAGGGTTCGAAGATGGCCGAAGAAAGAAATATTCACCGTATGTGGTCGGCTAACGAAAAAACGGCCTTTGAGGCTGCTCTGGGTATGTCGTACGGTGGGAAACGCGCCATGGTATGCATGAAACATGTTGGACTGAACGTGGCGGCCGATCCATTTATGAATTCTTCCGTTACCGGGATCAACGGAGGATTCCTGTTGGTATCGGCCGATGATCCTTCCATGCATTCCTCCCAGAATGAACAGGATTCCCGTTATTACGGGAAATTTGCCAACATTCCCATTCTGGAGCCTTCCAATCAACAGGAAGCCTATGATATGGCCTATGAGGGCTTCACTCTTTCTGAAAAATACAGGGTGCCTGTCTTGCTGAGGATCACCACCCGTCTGGCCCATTCCCGATCGGGAGTGGAAAGGAGGGAAGTTCTGCCGCAGCATTCCCTGAGTCTTCCGCAGGATCCGAAACAGTTTGTCCTGCTTCCGGCTATGGCACGGGTTAAATACCGCATCCTGTTGTCCAACCAGCCGAATTTCAGGGAAGAATCGTTGCATTCTCCGTTCAATAAATATTTCAATGGGTTGGATAAACGCATGGGCATTATTGCGTGCGGTCTGGCCTATAATTACCTGATGGAAAACTTCCGCAACGGCAACATCGATTACCCGGTGCTGAAAATATGCCAGTATCCCATGCCTATCGAGCTGTTGAAAAAGATCACCGATGAGTGCGAAGAGGTGCTTGTTGTGGAAGAAGGATATCCCTTCGTGGAGGAGCTGATCAAAGGATTGCTCGGCAAAGGAGTGTATGTGAAAGGAAGGCTGGACGGTACCCTTCCCCGCGACGGGGAACTGGA
The DNA here is from genome assembly GCA_011042635.1 of Bacteroidota bacterium. GTDB lineage: Bacteria > Bacteroidota > Bacteroidia > Bacteroidales > VadinHA17 > HyVt-105. The sequence goes on from DQWH01000129.1 coordinate 8,856, forward strand.
TCCTGACCTGGTGGCCGAGATTTTCTGGAAGGGGAAGCCATTGCCCCACAAAACACCCGACTGGATATCCCGCCGGCCCCCGATGCTCTGCAAGGGTTGCGGCCACATCGATACATTTCTGGCATTGAACGAAGCCCTGAAAGATTATGGACCGGGCCATGTATTTTCCGATATCGGCTGTTATACCCTGGGGGCCAATCCTCCGTACAACGCCATTTATTCCTGTGTGGATATGGGAGCTTCCGTTACCATGGCCGTAGGAGCGGCTGATGCCGGCCTGTTCCCGTCGGCCTGTGTAATTGGCGACAGCACCTTTACCCATTCGGGAATGACAGGCCTCCTGGATGCCGTGAACAAAAATTCGCCGGTAACCGTGATTATATCCGATAATCAGACAACGGCCATGACGGGTGGACAGCCCACACCGGGACTGAACCGGCTGGAAAAGATCTGTGTGGGTCTGGGTGTGGAACCCGAACATATGCGGGTCATGGTTCCCCTGAAAAAGAATCATGAAGAGAACGTGAAAATACTTCGGGAAGAACTGGAATACCGGGGAGTGTCGGTTGTGATCAGCCGGCGCGAATGTATCCAGACCGCCAGTAAGAAAAAACGGGCGGAAAAGAAAACGAAAAAAACGAATGCCTGATCAGGTAAAAACCATACGATTAACCATGAAAACAGATATTATTCTTGCGGGTGTAGGCGGCCAGGGAATTCTGACTATTGCTACTGCCATTGGGGCGGCAGCCATCAAAAAGAACCTGTATCTGAAACAGGCCGAGGTGCATGGTATGAGTCAGCGCGGTGGAGCCGTGCAATCGCATCTGCGCCTAAGCAACCGGCCTGTGGCTTCCGATCTGATACCCAGGGCCCATGCCGATCTCATCCTTTCGGTCGAACCAATGGAATCACTCAGATATCTTTCTTACCTGTCGGAAGACGGGTGGCTGGTAACCAATGAAGAACCGTATAAGAATATTGATGATTATCCCGATATGGAGACCATCATGAACGAGATTACCTCCCTGCCGCGTTATGTGTTGTTGAATGCCGACCAGATAGCCCGCAATCTCGGTTCTCCCCGGTCATCGAACATTGTCATGCTGGGAGCTGCCATTCCCTTTATCAACGGACTGGATGCCGCACTCATGGAAGAGGGGATAAGGCAGGTGTTTGCGCGGAAAGGGGAGGAAGTGGCAGAGGTGAACCTGCAGGCATTCAGGGCCGGTATGCAGATTTCGGAGGAAAGAATACGAAATAAATGAATGACCCATGTTGTTCATTGAACGTGACCTGGAAGAATTCCGGAAAAGAGGAATTACTCCCGAACAGGCACAGGAACAAATTGAACGTTTCGAACGGGGTTTTCCGGATATCCCGGCTGTGCGACCGGCCATAACCAGTGACGGGATCATCCGGCTTACGGGTGAAAAAATCACGAATTACAGAAAATTTTACGAGGAGAACCGGGGTAACCACCGCATACTGAAACTGGTACCTGCCTCCGGGGCAGCCTCACGCATGTTAAAAGCGCTTTATGAAGCCCTGTCGGATGGAAAAAAGGAAAAGGACTTCTATTTGTACCTCCAGCGGGCGGGAAACCGGGCCATCCTGGAATTACTGAACCGTATCGGCCAGTTTGCTTTTTATCCTTATCTCCGGAAACGGATGGAAGAGAATGATATGGATCCTGACAATCCGAAGTATGCCCGGGAAACGCTTGAAATGATCCTGAACCAAAACGGGCTCAACTACGGAAACCTGCCCAAGGGACTGATCCTGTTTCATCGCTATCCACAGGGGGAAAGAACCGCGGCCGAAGAACACCTTGTCGAGGGGACTCTCTATGCTTCCACACCCGATCGTACCGTACACGTGCATTTTACTGTTTCTCCGGAACACGTTTCTTATTTTCAACGGCTGATGGATGAAAAAATTCCGGTGTATGAGAAAGAATACGGTGTTACCTACCGGGTGGATTTCAGTATCCAGAAGCCGTCTACTGACACCCTGGCCGTGGATATGTCAAACCGGCCTTTCCGTGAAAAGGACGGTACACTTTTATTCCGGCCGGGAGGCCACGGAGCCCTTATTGAAAACCTGAACGACATGCCGGCCGATGTGATTTTTATCAAAAATATCGACAATGTAAGTCCCGACAGGTTCAAACCGGTTACTGTGAAGTACAAACAGACACTGGCCGGAATGTTGCTCACACTCAGGGAAAAAATATTCCGCTACCTGCACCTGCTGGATGAAGCACAGGACCATTCGCCGGACCTGGTAAAAGAAATTCTGTCGTTTCTTGAAAAAGAACTATGTATGCGCCATCCCGGTAAAGTTCACCGAATGAGCAAAGAAGAACGGGCAGACTATTGCAGAAAAAAACTGAACCGCCCCCTGCGGGTGTGTGGGATGGTGAAAAATGAAGGCGAACCCGGAGGGGGACCCTTTTGGGTGAAAAACCCCGACGGAAGCCTGGGCCTGCAGATTGCCGAAAGTTCACAGTTCAACCTCGATAATCCTGACCAGAGGAAAATTTTCCGGTCCTCCACCCATTTTAATCCGGTAGACCTGGTATGTTCCACTCTCGATTACAAAGGGAATCCCTTTTACCTTCCCGATTTTACTGATCCGGATACCGGATTCATATCCAAAAAATCGAAAAACGGCAAAGATCTGAAAGCCCTGGAACTGCCCGGTCTATGGAACGGGGCTATGGCTCAATGGAACACCGTGTTTGTGGAAGTGCCCCCCGAAACCTTTACCCCGGTGAAAACCGTGATGGACCTTCTGAGGAAAGAACACCTCCCGGAAGAAGCCGATTGACCCGTTACGGGAAAGCATGCCGGCATCTGATAGGGGATATTATGGAATTTCATCATGACCGGAATGAAACCTGACACGGAAGGGTTTTGTTTATATTTTATAA
>DQWH01000125.1 GCA_011042635.1 Bacteroidota bacterium
CAGACGGAAGGGGTCACACAGGTAAAACGAAAAAAGTAAAACCGGGATAAAAACATTGCCGATACTGAATAAGGAGTATGCGGGAAATCCACCACTCAACCCCCCCGCCCCCCTGCCGCTGGCGGGGGGCACCCCTCCTTTCAAAGGAGGGGATTTGTCGGGCAGACGGAAGGGGTCATTTCCCGGTCTTCCGGTTTGTGATCATCCACTGGGCGGCCTGCATCTGGGCCGCCGCATAGCGCTTCATCTCATCCGCCTTCTCCGGATAATCACTCCGGTAATCGTGCAGATCGCGGGACAGGTGCCGGAACAGGCTCTCCCTGCCCGTTTTACGCACTACCAGGAAAAACTCGTTATCCAGCACTCCATATTTGTTGTCAGCACAGAAATAAATATACGGCCGTTCATGTTCCAGCAAATCCACCCCCAGTGTGTTGTTCAGATAGGGCAGCTTCAGCAGGCCCATCAAGGTGGGAAACACATCAATCTGCCCGCCCAGGCAGGTAAATTCCCGTGTTCCTTCCAGAATACCGGGACCATAAAACACCAGCGGGCTGTGGTGATAGTTCAGTGGCATGTCGTAAACGGCCGCCAGGGGCGCTCCATGATCGGCAATAAACACAAACAGGGTATTCCCGAACCATTCCTTCCGGGAGCATTCGTCCATGAACCGTCCGATGGACCAGTCAGCATATTCCACCGCCTGCTCCCGGATCCGGCTGCTCCGTGGCTGAAAATATTCCGGGATGATATATGGCCCGTGATCGCTGGCCGTCATGTATATTCCCAGGAAGGGCTTCCCCGTTGCCGCCATTTCATCCAGCAGGGGCACGGAAAAACGGAACATGAAATCGTCGGGAACACCCAGGGTGGAGCGCACCTCCTCCTGGGGAAAATCCTTCTGGGAAATGATCCTGTCTACCCCGTTATTTGAAAGGAACCCGCCTATGTTGTCAAACTGGTCGTCGTGGGTAGTAAAATAGGCCGTCTGGTACCCATGTTGTTTCAGCACGGCGGGCAGACCGTGATACTTCAGCATATTCACCTGTTTGAGCTGATGCTGTTCAAACAGGGCCGGATAGGAAAAAAGAGTGGAATACACCCCGTTGTGGGTGTGGATCCCGGCCGTAAAAATGCTGTCGAAGGCCCATCCGTTGGAAGCCAGACTGTCGAGGTGCGGGGTAAGGCGGGCCGTATTTCCGTACCGGCCCATTTTGGCCGTGGTCATGCTTTCCATCAGCACCAGCACCACATTGGGTCTGTCATCCGGCACCTTTGCGGGAATGATCCACCGGGCAAGGGGACTGCCCGTGCTGTCCTGCAAAGGAATATGCAGATATTCCCGCGTCAGGGAAAGGGCTTCTTCCGGGTCCATCAAAGCGATGGGGCGGTTCCTTTCCTGCAATGCTTCTATCATGCTCTGGGTAAGGGTAAAAACAGGGTTCAGCCCCAGCTGGTTGGGAAAAGCATAGGGAGAAAAGAAAGCCGTACCCACCCGTATGGGCGATTTCTGAGCCAGCCGGCCCCTTCCGCCGATAAACATCAGGCCGAAAAATACCCCATGGAACAGCGTATACTTCAGCCAGGCTTCCCAGCCTGAAGGACCGCTCCAACCGGGAAACTTATCCGCTACGGAAGAACGGAAGATCCGTTTCCCCAGAATAAACAATCCCGTTACCAACAAAACAAGAGGGATCACGGTCCAGAAATACCGCGGTTCCTGTACGATCATCCTAAAAATGAATCCCCCATCACTGGTCCATTGTAAGACCGCCCGGTTCAGGCGGCTGTGGAACTGATGGAACCAGGGAATATCGATGGCATACACCGCCATACCAACCACATAGAAGAACAACACAAACCCGTTCACACAACGATACGGCCATACATTCCTGACCCGGAAGGCATAGAAAAGGCCCAGCGCCAAAAAGGGAATCAGAAGGATATAGGCCAGGATCACCATGTCAAAGCGGAAGCCTATCCAGAAAGCGCGGAGGAAAATCAGGAACCGTTCGCCTTCGGGAACGGTGGAAATACGTCCGGATTCTGTAATAAACTGCAACAGGCGGAACAATGTAAAAGCCACTGCCCCGGCCAGATACACCTTCAATAGGTATACCAGGTGAAAGGGGATATGAAACCGGGCTGGTTTGTTATTGCTCATGATTTTCCGGTTTGGTTTGCCGATCCGGATGAAGAATGGTGGCTGCACAGGCAGAAGGAACAGGAAGTACTTCATCCAGGTACCTCCCATAATCGATGATCATGCAGCTGATCCCCTGTTCGCGAAGAGAGTGGAAATTGCTGCTGTCCACACCATATACGATCCGTTTTCCGGTCAGACCGTTTTCCTCCAGCCAGGAAATGTGGGCGCTATCCACCCCCGAGGCAAATCCCGATAGGTAATCGGGCCGCCAGGCCAGCGGTATGAGGGCATACACCCATTCCTTTCCGGCATTGAAACCTTCCAGGGCGGTCCTGATCTGAGGATCTTCGCTCCGTATCCGCTGCAGTAAAAAAATGTCGGAACTGGCCATGATCACCTGATTACCGGCACCATGGTCCGTTACAATCTCCACCAGTTCATCCGTTACCAGTGTTTTATCGAAATCCCTCACCGGCTTGATATCAATATATACTAGCGTACTGTCGGGCATACGGGCAAAGAACTCTTCCAACAGCAGGGGACCGGAATCGGTAGGTTCTCCCATAAAATGCAGCGGAAGGGAACGAATGCTCTCCGCCCGGGCATCGCTGATCTCCAGGTCCCTTCCCAGCAGCCTTTCCCCATCCGGATCATGAAAAATAATGATCTCGCTGTCAGCCGTCATCCGTACGTCCAGTTCCACGGCATGGAATCCGAGTCTTCCGGCAGCCCGGAATCCTTTCAGGCTGTTTTCGGGGAAATAATCGTCCACCCCCCGGTGTGCAAAAAGCAACAACCCGTTTTCAGCCACGGGGAAAGGAGCAGGCCTTTCCAGGTCATCATGGAATATACCGGCGTACAATCCCGCCACGCTCAGGATCCCTGCCAGGAGAAAGACCATTATCACACAGGCCACCGGTTTGCACTTTCTGTTCATAAATAAAATATTTTATGAAATTGACGCAAATATAACGGAAGTGATTAAAATGAAGGCCATGAGGGGGGGAAATGGGAAGGCAATGGTCATGCGGTGGAGAAGCGGTGGTCATCCAGTTGAGAAGCGGTGGTCATGCAATGGGAAGGGGGAAAGTGAAGAAGAAAATTTGGAAAGTGGTGAGACCGTGCGGAGATTTTCTTTGTAACTTGTCAGGTTGAAAATGGATACTTAACCCGCAAAAAATGAAATGGTTTCGTATTGTATTGATTATTAATTTATTAGTTTTTGCCGGCTTTCTTTCTGTCGCGGCACAGAAAAGGCAACGGCCCCGTGAACTGGGGATTATTACCGGAACCCTGCCCACCGGGCCCCTGAATGCCATAACCGATGTAGCCGGTGTGCGGGTGGGACATACCACCCTGGTGAAAGGCGATTCGGTAAGGACCGGGGTAACAGCTATCCTTCCTCACGGGGATAATCTTTTCATGGAAAAGGTGCCGGCTGCCATGTATGTGTTCAACGGTTTCGGCAAGCTGGCAGGGTATACTCAGGTGAAGGAACTGGGGAATATGGAAACCCCAATTATTCTGACCAATACCCTCAGTGTGGGCACGGCGGTTACCGCGGTGGTGGAATACACGCTGCAGCAGCCCGGGAATGAAGAAGTACGCTCGGTCAATGCTGTGGTAGGTGAAACCAACGACGGGTACCTGAACGATATCCGCGGCCTGCATGTAAGCCGGAAAGATGTGTGGCAGGCCATCGCCGGAGCTACCGTCGGGCCGGTGAAAGAAGGATGTGTGGGAGCAGGAACGGGTACGCGGGCCCTGGGATACAAGGGAGGTATCGGAACGGCATCAAGGCAGGTGGCTTTCGGCAACAGCCTGTATACGGTGGGAGTGCTGGTGCAAACCAATTTCGGCAGTGAGCTGGTGATGATTGGGGTACCTGTGGGAAAGGAACTCCGGCAGCAAAGGACAGAAGAAGACCGGGGCGGATCGTGCATGATTATAATCGCCACCGATGCCCCGCTCTCAGCCGGGAATCTGAAACGACTGGCCCACCGGGCCTTCATCGGGATGGGCCGTACCACCACCCGCACTTCGAACGGCTCGGGCGATTATGCCATTGCCTTCAGCACAGCTTACCGCATTCCCCATGGAAGGACAGAACACACCCATACCCTGCCCCCCCTGCTGAAAAACGACCGCATGACCCCTCTGTTCCAGGCGGTGGAAGAGGCCACCGAGGAAGCCATCTACAACTCGCTGTTTATGGCGGTTACCACCACCGGCCGGAACGGGCACAGGGCGGAAGCTGTTCCGGCAGACCGTGTCCTGGAGGTCATGAATAAGTATGGAAGATGAACCTCGGGCTGTCCTTCCACATCAAGCATAACCTGCCGGATTCCTTTCTCATTCATACCTGAGTGATTCGGCGGGATTGTTCCGGCTGGCACGTATGGCAATTCCACCAATCGACACTAGTGACAAGATCAGTGTCAGGATGGCGGCTCCCAGGATCAGACCCGCAAATATGCCGGGATTGAAAGGGATGTGGAAAGCAAAATTCTGCAGCCAGGACCTGATGGCGAAATAGATGGGTGTAGCCAGCAGGGTTCCGATGAGAACCAGCAGGGCCGTTTCCCTGAAAAACATCAGTACGATCTGATAAGAGGAAGAACCCATGGCTTTCCGGATACCGATCTCCCTGGTACGTTGCACAGCCGTATATGAGATCAGTCCGAGGAGTCCCAGCGCAGCGATGATCAGTGAGATCACCGCAAAGGAAACAAATACGTGACTGATACGCGACTCCGTCTGGTAAAGCCGGTTGTAATCATCGTCCATCCAGAAGTAATCAAAGGGATACTCCTGGTTGAAGGATTCCCATGTATCTCTGATAAATTTCACTGTCTCATCCTTTTTGCCCGCAGCAATACGCACCGGGATGAAACCCTCCCAGTTCCCCGGGATAAAGTTCAACCTGAGCGGGGCTATGGCGTTGCGCATACTCTGGAAATGAAAATCCTCCATTATCCCGATAATGGTATAATACTCAAATTCCTGCGGTCCACTGGGCTGCATAAGGCGCTTCCCGATGACAGGTTCCTCCAGGCCCAGGGTTGTGACCGCCCGCTCATTGATCACCACGGCAAAAGTATCCGTAGGAATATCCCGGCTGAAAAATCTGCCTTCCTTCATTTTGATCCCGTAAGTTCCGGCAAATTCGTTACTCACCCAGCCCTGCCACGTCATCCGGGTTACGTTAACCCCTTCTCCCTCCACATATACCACGTTGTTTGAAAAATTATGTCCGGGGATGGTACTGCAATGGGCGGCATCCACCACCGCCGGGTTTTTGCGCAGTTCCTGTTTGAAGCTTTCTATCTGATCACGCAGCACATCGGAACGTCTGATCACCAGCACATTCTCCTTTTCAAATCCAGGGTCTTTCTGCGTAAGGTACCGTAACTGCCCGAAAGTAATGAAAGTTCCCACCAGAATAAATACGGATACGGCCAGCTGAAGCACCACCAGAATACTCCTGAGCTTACCGCTCCGGGACCCTTTTGAAATAGCCCCTTTCAGTACCCTGACCGGGCGGAAGGATGCCAGGAAAAACGCCGGGTAACTTCCTGCAAGAATCCCGGTAACCAGAATAAACAACAGGATAACCGGAATTATGGTCCACTGCTGTAAGAAGTCAAGGCTCACCTGCATCTGAATAATGTTCCTGAACAGAGGAAAGACCAGCAGAACCATGGCAACAGCCACAAGAAAAGCCAGGGTGGTCAGCCATACCGATTCGGTCAGGAACTGGAGAATGATCATGAGGCGCTGGCCACCGAACAGCTTTCTGATACCCACTTCCCTGGCCCGCAGAGCGGAACGGGCGGTAGCCAGATTCATGAAATTGACACAGGCTACCAGGAGGATAAGAATAGCTACAACCGTGAACACATACACCAGGGTCTTGTTCCCGTTGGGTTCAAATTCATAATCCAGGTCCGATTCCAGGTGGATCGACCGCAGGGGTTGCAGGTGGTAACCGAAAAAATCTCCCTGGCTGGAAAAATCATCCAGGGTAATTCCCAGAACCTCTTCGATGGCGGGCCCCACGTATTTCACGATGATATTGTTCAGCCTGGGTTCCAGGTATTCCTTTGTTGTCCCGGGGTTCAGCAATATATAAGTATAAAAGTTATGATTCAGCCAGAACTCCTGTTCCGGACGGGCATAAGTGTGAAGAGATCCCACCATATCAAAATGAATGTGGGAATTGGGGGGGACATCCTCCATCACCCCGGTAACCTGTGTCAGTACGGTGTCCCTCTCCAGCCTGATCATTTTCCCCACCGGGTTCTCATCACCGAAATATTTCCTGGCCGTACTTTCCGTCATGACCACTGACCGGGGCCGGTCAAGTGCCGTATACGGATCTCCCATGATCATTTTGAAATCAAACATTTCGAAGAAAGTAGAATCGGCAAAGAGGAAGTTTTCTTCATGGTACTTTTTATCCTGATAGGTAACCAGCCAGTCACCGTATTCCCTCAACCTGACCACATTGCTGATCTCGGGATAATCACTGAGCAGGGCTGCAGCCATAGGCTGGGCAGTGATAGCCTGATCGAACTCGCTCCCGGAGAATTTGCCCCTGACCGCTACACGGTAAATTCTGTCGGCATCGGAGTGGAAATTGTCATAACTGAGCTCATGATTCACGAAAATGAAGATCAGTATGCTGGTCGCGATCCCGATAGACAGGCAAACCACATTAATTAAAGTAGTGATTTTGTTCCTCCACAGATTGCGGAAGGTAACCAGGAGGTAGTTCCGGAACATAATGTTTCAGTTTGATCTGATACGGAAAAACCTGCCAAATTGTGTGCCGTTGAGGGCAATTACCAGTTTATGTGCATGTTATGACGAGCCTCCCTGATTTTTACCGGCCATTTTGTATCAAAACCGGACACTCCTGTCCGGTTACAGTACAGTCACCCATTAAACCATTTCCGGTTTATTTCATCTAATGAATAATTATCGGAAAAAACCGGCGGGAGAACTGAGCAGAACCCCAACGAAACCAGCAATAGGAAAACCCATTGTGAAGGCCTGTATCATGAATAAAATAACTGCCTTTTGCCATCCTGTATTCCTGCTACTTATCTTTTCCCTGTATTCCCGGCCTGTGAATGCACAGAGCGGGGCGGGCGGAGTGGTAACCGACGCCGGTACCGGCCGGCCCCTCGGCGGGGCATATGTCCTTGTGGAAACAACCACAGGAAAAATCATCCATGCCACCATCACCGATGCAAAGGGTAAGTTTGAATTCCGGAATATGGCCGGCGACTCACTGATGTTGAAAATACGTTTCGTCGGATACCGTTCCCTGACCAGAAACCTTTACCTGAACGGAACATACAAAGACCTGGGTGCTCTGAGCCTGGAACCTGAAGAAGCGGAAATCGGCGAAGTAACCATAAGCGGTAAAATCCCCATGGCCATTCAGGTGGGCGATACCACCCAGTATCATGCAGCAGCCTTTAAAACCGCCCCCGATGCCACCGCCGAGGAACTGGTGACCAAAATGCCGGGCATTTCGTTAGTAGAGGGCCGGCTCCAGGCCCAGGGTGAAGATGTACGGGAGGTGCTGGTGGACGGGCGGCCCTTTTTCGGACAGGATCCCTTGGCTACTCTCAGGAACCTGCCTGCAGAAATTATCGACAAAATTCAGGTGTATGACAGGCTCAGCGAACAGGCGGAATTCACCGGTTTCGACGACGGGGTAACGAGCAAAACCATGAATGTGATCACCCGGATGGAAATGCGGAACGGCACCTTCGGCAGGGGAGCGGCTGGGTATGGTACGGAAAACACCTACCTGGCCGGGGGAAATGTTAATTTTTTCAACTCTGCCAGAAGGCTTTCGCTGGTAGGACAAACCAACAATGTAAACCGGCAGAACTTTTCTTCGGAAGACCTGCTGGGGGTTATGTCATCAAAAATCCGTGATATGAAAGGTCTGAGCCGGTTTGCGGGAAAAAGCAAAGGCGGAGGAAAGGGCCTGGCTGCCGCAGGAGGAGGAACGGTTCTTTCGTCAGGAACCCTGATGTCCGATTTTCTCGTGGCCCGGCAGCCGGGGATTACAAGAACCCATTCCTTCGGAGTGAACTATTCCGACGAATGGGGAAAGAAGATCAACGTCACGGGTAGTTATTTTTTTAATATGAGCGATAACCGATCGGAAAGCCGGTTGTTCAGGGAATATATCGAAACAAGCGATCGTTCCCGGAATTATACTGAATTGGAAGAAAGCAACAGGAACAACATCAATCACCGGATCAACTTCCGGTTCGATTACCAAATCGATTCGGCCAACTCCATCACCTTCATACCCCGCCTCACCCTCCAGCAAAATTCCGGATCCTCTCTCCTGCAGGGAGAAACCCGGCTGGAAGAAATGTTACTGAACAGTACGGTTAACCGCACCTTATCAGACCTGAAGGCATCGAACTTTTGGGGAAGTCTGCTTTTCAGGCACCGCTTCCCGAAAAGAGGCCGTACCCTTTCGGTAAACCTCACAACTGCCCTGAACGGAAGCTCCGGAAAATATGAACAGTATGCCGAAAACGTTTATGATCCGGAAAAAGAGCCGGAAATCATCGACCAGCAGTCCCTGACCGACAACCCGGGAACCAGCCTGAGCGGCAATGTGGTTTATACGGAGCCTTTGGGCAGCACAGGCCTGCTTCAAATGAATTACCGTTTCGGTATGCGACCGGCCACCCGCGAAAAATTAAGCTACCGGATAGATACGGTTACCGGAACGTATACCCTTCCCGACAGCCTGCTTTCGAGCGTATACGGCAGCAATTACATCAGTCACGAAGCCGGGGCCGGTTATTCCTTCCGGAAAAACAACTGGATTATCAACGGAAGGCTGGCTGTGGAATCCTCTACCCTGTCAAGGAACGAGGAATTCCCTGTTCTCAGGACCATGGAGCATTCCTTCCTTTATCTGACGGGGAACGCAGTAATCAGGTACCGTTTCTCCCGGCAGAAAAACCTGAATGTTTCCTACCGCTCTAATGCCGACCCTCCGTCGCCCCCGTTGCTTCAGGATATGATCGATAATTCCAATCCCCTGCAGCTTTCCACGGGGAATCCGGACCTTGATCCGTCCGTTCACCACACGGTGACCCTGAAATATTCCTCCATTCTTCCTGAAAAGTCGAGGGTGTTCTTTGTGATGTTTGCGGGAAGCTCAATCAGTGACTATGTGGCCAACCGTACCTATTTTGCTGTATCTGACACCCTGCTGTTCGGCAGGATCCCCATGAGCCGGGGCACCCTGCTGACCCGCCCGGAGAACATGGACGGGTACCGAAATGTTAAGAGTTTTATCAATTACGGATTCCCACTGGGGTTTATCCGTTCGAACCTGAACCTGAATATTCAGTACAGCCACACCCGCCGGCCCGGCTACAGAGACCAGGAGCCAAACATCACCCGGAACAGCACCACGGGCCTGGGCTGGGTGCTGAGCAGCAATATAGGTGAACATCTGGATTATACCCTCACTTCCCGTTCGGATTACTCCCGGGTACAGTATTCCGCCGATCCGGAAAACAACACCCGGTATTTCATACAGAACCTCAGCCTTAGGTTAAAGGGCATATTCCTGCAACAATGGGTGCTGGAAACCACCCTCGATTACTACCTTTACAGGGGACTGTCGGGTGAATTCGACGATCAGTCCGTTCTGTGGAATGTTGGTATTGGAAAGAAACTGTTCAAAAACCGCCGCGGGGAGATCAGGCTTTCGGTTTATGATATTCTCAGAGAGAACCAGGATATTGACCGGAGGGTGAGCGACATTTATGTGGAAGACGTCTCCTCTCAGGTGCTCGGCCGCTACATTATGCTGACCTTCAGCTATGACCTTCGCAGCTTCCGGATGCCGAAAGCACCACCAGGACGTATGTTCAGGATGCGTGAAGGATTTCCCCGGAAAGAGCGGTAGAAAAGGCGTCAACCCGGCCGTATAGCCGGAATTTTGCCTTTCGGGTAAACGGCCATTTTCTCCCGCCGGAAAAAAACAGGAAACGCGTATCATTTTGCGGTAAATTGTTTATGTTTACAAAAAATTTGACCCGATGAATCTTTCCCGTTTTTTCGGCTTTTCCTTTTTCGGAACCGGTTGAACCAGGCGGGAAAATAGTGTATAAAACGATAATATGAACGAAGCCCGCCACCGAGCGGGTTTTTTTATGAAAGAAAATGAAACCGGTCAAAATCCTGATCCAGGGAGGCTACGGTGCCTTCCACGAAATGGCCGCCAGGCATTATTTCGGAGATGTCCCCATCGAGATCCTTCCCAGGAACACGTTCAGGGAGCTGATCCGTTCCCTGAAAAAGCACCAGGCCGATTACGGCATTATGGCCATTGAGAATTCCCTGGCGGGAAGCATCCTGCCCAACTATGCCCTGCTGCGGGATTCGCCCATGTTCATTGTGGGAGAAATCTACCTGCGCATCAAACAGAACCTGGTGGCCCTGCCGGGAGAAAGGCCGGAGAACCTGCTGGAGGTATATTCGCATCCCATGGCCATTCTGCAATGCCAGGATTTTTTCGACCGTTACCCGCACATCCGGCTGATCGAAAATATGGATACGGCCCTGTCGGCCCGGGAGATCCGCGAAAAACAACTGACCCGCACCGGCGCCATTGCCAGCGAGATCGCCGCTGTTACTTACGGACTGGAGATCCTGGCGGAAAGCATCGAGACCAACAAGTCGTCCATTCATTTTGCCCTGGCGCATGAGATCGGCAGCCTGTCAAAGATCCTTTCGATCTTTTCTTTTCACAACATCAACCTGTCGAAGATTCAGTCGCTGCCCATTGTGGGGAAGGACTGGGAATACCAGTTCTATGTGGACCTGGAATACGATTCGTACGAAAGGTACCGGCAATCGCTGGAAGCAGCCAGGCCCTTCACCAGTGAGCTGGGGATTCTGGGCGAATACCGCAAGGGCCGGTCGGTCATATAGGATGTTCCCTGCCGGGGAAGACGGTTTGACTGAAGTACAGGTTTAAAACAAAATTTTTGTATTTTTGACAGCGTATTGCAATGCGTTAGCTCGTTGCCTGCCTGCCGGCAGGCAGGGTTCAGAACGCATGATAGACGGTTCTTTGGGGCGTTAGCTCAGTCGGTTCAGAGCGCATGCTTGACAGGCATGAGGTCGACAGTTCGATTCTGTCACGTCCCACTTCACTGGTCCTGACGCCCTGATAAAATATCAGAGTCCAGGATGCTGACCAGAATCTAAAAGAATGGAAAGGGGTTCGGTATTTTTTAAATGTTAAAATGCCGAAAACATCGTATCTACGTAGTATTCTACGTAGATAGCTACGTAGTTTGTTGCGCAGGAAACTACGTAGATGGTTCCCCAAAAATTCGCATGTCCAACCGCCATACTACCCTACTACCTTCCACAAGGTCCGGAAAAACAACAAACATCTAGTTCCCTGATTGATAATCTCTTGTGTGCTTTGCGGTTAAACTGTTTCTGACTTTTGAGACATTACGAAAAGTTCTGCTACCTTGCAAATTTTTCTGTTTCCCGCCCCACCAATTTCCCGCCCCACCAACTCTCCAATTCCCGGCTCACCGGTTAAAGCC
>DQWH01000022.1 GCA_011042635.1 Bacteroidota bacterium
CGCCCCGGCGGTTTCTTTCCATCCCTTGGGAAGGTGAACCAGGGCATAAAGCCCCACATTTATCCCTACGGCCGGCCAGTACCCGCCGGCTTCGTAAAGAGAAAAAAGCAGGTACCCGCGGAACAGGAATTCGTAGGCCAGCAGATAGGCCGCCCACGACAGGGCATTGAAAAGGAACAGCGGGCCGTTCCATTCGTTTATCCGTATTTGCGGATATTCTTTCCGGTTCCCTGACTGGCGGGCGGAGAGGTATCCCGCGAGAAACATGACCGGGCAAAGCAGCAGGAGGGCGGGCAGGGTGCGTGTCCAGGAAATTGGGCCGGTGCCCGTAGTTTGCGGGATGAAGTGTTTGGCAGCCAGCAGCCAGGCCTGGGGAAGGATGCCGAAAAAGAAAACACCAGCCAGCCGCTGCAGGGCCACCCGCCGGGGATGTCCTGCCGGTGTGGCAGGAAACCATATTTTCATCAGTGGACGGGAAATGACCAGGTAATACAGTGCGAAGGCCACAAGAACCAGAACCACGGGTATGATCATGGACATTATTGTTCAACAGGATCCAAAAATAATGCTTTGCACGGATAGTTCTTGCTTGTTTCCGGTATTTCCTGCATTTTTGTTATCTTGATTATGGAATTCCCGGCTATTTTTCCGGGAAATGTTCCGGAAAGGAAACATGCGGAAGACGATGAAAAAGGAAGAAATAAAAAAACAGATTGAAGCCTGGGTCCGGGAGTTCAAAAAGGCATCCCCGGAAACCATCCTGAATTTTTTTCTGGACCATTACGGGAAGGAGATCGCCTTTGCCAGCAGTCTGGGGGCGGAAGACCAGGTGATTACCCACATGCTGGCCGCGATTAGCCGCGATGCCCGGATATTTACACTCGATACGGGCCGTCTTTTCCCTGAAACCTGTGAAGTGCTGGAAAAAACACGGAAAAAATACGGACTGGAGATCGAGGTATATTTCCCCGACTACCGGGAAGTGGAGAAGATGGTGCGGGAAAGGGGCATCAACCTGTTTTACCGCAGTGTGGAGAACCGGAAGCTGTGTTGCCATATCCGGAAAACCCTGCCCCTGTTGCGGGCCCTGGAGGGCTGCCGCGCCTGGATCACCGGACTGCGAAGGGAACAGGCGGTGACCCGCATATCGGTCATGCCGGTGGAATGGGATGAGAAACACGAAATAGTGAAGGTCAATCCCCTGTTCGGATGGTCGGAGAAACAGGTTTGGGATTACATCCGGGAACACGATATTCCGTACAATGCCCTGCACGACAGGGGTTTCCCCAGTATAGGCTGTCAGCCATGCACCCGGGCGGTACAGCCGGGCGAGGACGTACGGGCCGGCCGCTGGTGGTGGGAGCAGCCCGAAAACAGGGAATGCGGGCTACATCCGGGGAAAAAAGAGAATGGGAAAATATAGCGCCGGCTTCGGCTCCGCTCAGCCGGCGTTATGAAAATCCATCAACCTTCCTGTAATTTCAAAAATGCGTTTCATTCATACATTCCGCCGCTTTTTTCCATTTTTCTGTTCTTTCATTTATCAAAGCCTCTTTCTTTTTCTGTTCCAACCCTGCGCCTGTTTTTCCCGGTAAAATGCCGTATCAATTTTTGGGTATTCTTCATAATATACAAGTTTCACCGGCAGCCTTTTCATGGTGTGTTTCTCTCCTTTGCCTGGCTGGTGCTGTGCAAGTCGTAGTTCCCGGTTTTTGGGGTTGCCTGTAAGTAGCTGCCATCGGGGCATTCCGGTATATTCATGTACCCTTTCATCAGGATACCTCATTTTGCTCCTCTCTCCCCCTTCAGTTTGATCCGGTAAAAACCGGTTGGAAGGGTAAGTTACAAAAATTAACCGTTACACAATTTTGAGCATGTGGTGGGGTGGAGTGGCAGTGTGGTTGTGACGGTGTTGTTCCTCCGGGGTAGCCTGTATCGCGGTTATGTCCGGTCCTCCGGCAAACCGGCAGGTTTATCCCTCCGGAATATTAACTACGTAGACAACTACGTAGTTGTCTACGTAGTTGTCTACGTAGTTGCTTGCTGCCCTTAATTTATTCCTGATTTGTGAAAATTTAGTAATACTTGATAATGCAGTCAGATACAAAATGAATGCCTTCGCCGGACGGATTCCGTATTTGCATAGTCTGTATCCTAATTACTCTGGCTTTGACTGAAAAATGGTTACATTTTATGTAAACCTGTTTCAGGGCAAGTCACTCCATTACTCAATCACTCAATCACCCAATTACCCACTTACCAAAATACTATGTCAGATCTTTCCCGTAAAAAGCCTTCTTTCCGGGATAGAAATATTTTTCCCGGGCTATGTGTTCGGGGAAAAGGAAATACTGTACCCTGGCCTCGGTGCACAGTTGCTGCCTGGCATCGTACAAACCGGTATGGATTACCGCCAGCTTTTCTTCCCGTTTATCCAGCCGGGAAACGATGTGCAGCGGCCCCCGGCTCAGGTATACTGGCCTGAGATAACGGACCTCCATGGAGGAGGTGACCCCGGCGGTGCCGGCCTTTACATACACCGTCCAGCTGGCGATTTCATCGAGCAGGGTAGCCTGGATACCGCCGTGCAGTACTCCCACATAACCCTGAAATTCAGGACGGGGCGCCCACTCGGTCACCAGGCCTTCCCCGTTGTCCCAGAATTCCATTTTCAGGCCGGCATCATTGCGTACAGAACAGCCAAAACATGGATTATCAAGGTTGTTGAAGGGATTGATGATCTTTTTTTTCATAACGCGGAATCAAATTTGGGACGATACGCCCGGGTCGGATAGAAATTCGGAAAGGATCCCTGTCAGGTTTTCCGGGCCAATGTTGTCAAGAAATTCCGCTACCGCTTTGACCATGTCTTCCGGTTCTTTTTCCGACTGCAAAATCTCCTTTAAACGTCTCAGCTGCGACACGGTCAGGTGGTTTTCCAGGCACCCGGTCAGGATGCCGGCATCAATGGTTTTCGGTATGGCGGTTTCGCCGGCGTCGCCCAGGGTTTCCAGCTCCATGATGCAGGCTTCCAAAATGGCCTGTCCGGTGCGTTTGCAGCCTTCCAGGGTGGAGGAAGCTCCCAGGGAATCCCTCAAAGCCCAGGAACTCAGGTCGTAATGGATCTTTTCAACTTCCCTGGCCCGCGGATTGCCCGGACCGAATATCCTTTCCAGCAGCAGCTTAGTGGATGTCTTCCAGGCTTCCAGGTTAAAATCACCGGCATACAGATTTTCCATCTGTTTGCGCAGCAACTCGATTTGTTTTTCTGTCATGTTCGTTATCTTTATTGTTCCGTCCCGGCGGGGAAACACCTGCCACATGCCGGGCAGTCAGGTCTGAACAGTAAAAATAACCTTTTTCCCTCAAACGGTCAATATTTCATCCTTCATACTTTATCCTTCATACTTCTTAACTCTTTCCTCCTTCTTCTGATATCCAACAGGGAAAAAGCCATGATCACCATGCCCAGCAACGAGGTCATCACAGCCGCAAAAACGCCAGCTGCGGTAATGGTATTCCAGATGATATAAATGTGATATATCCCGTAAGCAGAGCCTATAATCATCATGATCCCGAAACCCAGGGTAAGATAATTCGCACCGATGGAAAGCAGGCTGGAGGTACGGTACAGGGGTGACTGACGGAACTCCTCATACCTTTGACGGGCATAGCGTGCAGCCCGTGCCCTGGCTTTTGCCCGTTCCCTTTCCATCCATTGCCTCAGGATATCATCCATCTCGGCCGTGCTGATGCCGTCACGCACTATTTTCTCCCGGGGGGTGTTGAATTTCCTGACAAAAAATTCATAAGCTTCATTTACTTCGATGAACCGGTCGGGGGCATCCGGATCGGGATTGATATCGGGATGGAATTCCTTGGCTTTTTCCCGGTATGCCTGTTTGATATCGACCAGACTGCACCCCGGCCGTACACCCAGAATACGGTAGTAAGCAGATTGAAGATGAATGGATCCGGCCATAATGTGCTAACTTGTAGTAAATGTAAGATTTTTGCGGGAAATGTCTTACATTTATTGACTGCTGAACTGAAGCTTCATGGAAAAGGAGATCAAAACCGGAAAGATTCCTGTCATGCTCTGGACAACAGAGGTGGAGCCGGGAGCCATGGACCAGATCAGAAACCTGTCGAATTTTCCCTTCGCTTTTCATCATGTTGCCATTATGCCCGATTGCCACCAGGGCTACGGGATGCCGATCGGCGGGGTGATGGCCACCCGTGGCGTGATTGTTCCCAATGCCGTGGGGGTGGATATCGGATGTGGCATGTCGGCGGCAGCCACCAGCCTTACCCACATTGAAATGCCCGTGCTGAAAGAGATTATGTCGGCCGTCCGCCGGCATATTCCCCTGGGTTTCAAGCACCATGAGAAACCCCGGCCGAAGGAGCTGATGCCCGATCCGGGCGGGAAAGGAGACTGGAAAAAAGACATGCCGGTGGTGGCCAGGGAGTATCGCAACGCTCTGTACCAGCTGGGTACCCTGGGAGGAGGGAATCATTTCATTGAATTTCAGAAGGGAAGTGACGGCAGGATCTGGGTTATGGTCCATTCGGGCAGCCGGAACATCGGCAAGCAGGTGGCCGACCACTACAACCGGCTGGCCATTACACTGAATGAGAAATGGAAATCACCCGTTCCGAAAAGCTGGCAGCTTGCCTGCCTTCCGGAAGACCATAAAGAAGGGCAGAAGTACATCAGGGAAATGAACTACTGCATTGCCTTTGCCTTTGCCAGCCGGCGCCTGATGGTGGAAACCATCCTGGGGATCATGAAGGATATCTTTGGCCGGGACTTTTCGCATGATCCCCTCATCAACATCGCTCACAATTTTGCCTCTCTGGAGGAACATTTCGGCGAACGGGTGTGGGTTCACCGGAAAGGCGCCACACAGGCCCGCCGGGGACAAACCGGCATTGTTCCCGGCTCGCAGGGAAGCGTAAGCTATATTGTGGAAGGGCTGGGGAATCCTTCCAGCTTCGAAAGCTGTTCGCACGGGGCCGGCCGGGTAATGGGCCGTAGAGAAGCCATGCGGAAGCTTGACCTCGATACGGTAAAAAAAGAAATGGACAGCCGGAATATTATTCATTCCATCCGGTCGCGCAGGGACCTGGATGAAGCTCCCCATGCATACAAGGATATCCGGCAGGTGATGGAAGAACAGTCAGACCTGGTGAAGATCAGAACAGAGCTCCAGCCGCTGGCGGTGATCAAAGGCTGAAGCCTGTGATGGCTTTAAACATATTGCAGCCTGCCTCCGGGAAATGAAAAATTCATTACCTTGCCGCTCATTATTTTTTTTAAACTGTTGTATTCCAATTCAAATCTCATGAAAAATCGTTTGACTTATTTACTGATCACCCTGGTGTTCACTGGGATGAGACCGTCAATGCAGGCTCAATACAATCCACAGTTATCGGATTTTGGCAAGATGTGGCCTTTTGAATATGTTCCGGCAGAACAATTCAGTGAAACCTATCAGTTCCAGGCCGGCGGGGAATGGCTGGATGATGTACGTATGGCGGCCCTGCAATTTGCAAACTGGTGTTCGGCTTCCTTTGTTTCACCCGACGGGCTGATCCTGACCAACCACCACTGTTCCCGTATGGTGCTGGAGCGGATTATGAAAGAAGGAGAAGATTTCGATGCCCACGGCTTCTATGCCGCCGATACGGCCGCCGAGCGCCGTACGCCGGGATTATGGGTAAGGCAGCTGGTAAAGATCATGGATGTGAGTGACCGGGTGATGCAGGCTACCAGTGGTGCGGAAACCGACGAGGAAATGATTTCCCTGCGTGATTCGGCCATCTATGCCGTTATGGAAGAAGTGTCGGAACAGGAAGACTGGGAAAACCTGGAAATTGAACCCGTTCTGTACTACAGCGGAGTGAAAATATCGCTTTATGGGTACAAAAGGTACGACGACATCCGGCTGGTCATGATCCCGGAGCTGCAGGCGGCCTATTTCGGCGGCGACCCCGACAATTTTACCTATCCGCGCTACAACCTGGATTTCACTTTGTGGAGGGCATATGAAGACGGTAAACCGGTGAACTCGTCGGGTTTTTATTATGCCTTTAACCCCGACGGCGTTCAGGACGGCGAGCCCATTTTTGTGGTGGGGAACCCGGGGAGCACCGAAAGATACCGTACCATAGCCCAGTATGAATATGACCGCGATTACCGGTATCGGATCCAGCTCGAGTGGATGAAAACCAATTACAGGGAACTGGAGAAGCAATTTGAAGAATCGGGCGACCGCGCCCTGCAGGAGCAAATGTTCATGATATCAAACTCCATCAAGGCCATCCAGGGGATTATCGACGGATTGTACAATGAAGAGCTGATGGACAGGAAACGGCAGATGGAAAACTACATCCGCCGGAAGGTAACAGATGCCGGAGGTGAAGATTACTGGGAGCAACTGGCCCGGGAATACCGGAAGATCTCCCCCGAAATGATGGAAGTGCTGCTGCTCGGCCCGCAGTCGGGGAACAGCGGCACGGTTTTAATGGCCTATGCCCTGGATGCCTATCTCGAGGCGCTGGAGGATGAAGAGGCCGATACTTCGGAACTCAGGCACTTCAGGGAAATGCTGCCGAGGATAGCGGAATCGCTTTCTTCCGGGGAAGAAAAAACAAACCTTACCAACCTGCTGGTTTTCATGGAGCGGTATGCCGATGACGACGATGACTATGTGGCAGCCATTCTCGATGGGGACACTCCGGAACAGGCGGCCGAAAGGATCCTGAAAGAAACTCTTTTCACCCGTGAGAAAAAAATGGAACGGTTCCTGAAATGGGATGCGGAAAAGATCAGGAAAAAAGATGATCCGGTCATACTTATGGCCATGACCCTGGTTCCCGAATACGTCCGGTCAAGCGCCATCATGAACGGCAATGTGGACATTCGCCGGGCCCTGGAAAATAAGATTGCCCGGGAGATGTTCGGGGTGTTTGGGCTGAAGCTGCCTCCCGATGCCACGGGGACGCTGCGCATCAGCGACGGCCGGGTCAGCGGATATACCTACAATGGAACGGAAGCTCCGTACAAAACCCATTTTTTCGGAATGTACGACCGGTTTTATTCTTTCAACGGGGAATATCCCTGGATTCTTCCCGAAAGGTGGCAGGATCCCCCCGTGCAATTGCTGAAGGAACCCCTGAATTTCGTATCTACCGTCGATATTATCGGGGGCAACTCGGGCAGTGCCATGATCAACCGGAACAAAGAACTGGTAGGGCTGGTATTCGACGGGAATATCGAGTCGCTGCCGGGGAATTTTATTTATGACGAAGAAGTAAACCGTGCCGTAGGGGTGCATGCCGGGGGTATTGTGGCGGCTCTGCGCCACCTGTACGGAGCTGACAGAATCCTGGCCGAACTGGGCGTGGAATAAAGCGGTATTCTGTTTGGGAGATTGATCATGAAGCAGGCCGGGGAATCCGGCCTGCTTTTGTTGGTTCATACGATTCCGGCAAAGCCCATGAACGCCATGGCCAGAAGGCCGGCCACAATAAAGGCGATTGGTACTCCCTGGAGCGCCTTCGGTACATTCACCATGCTCAGATGTTCCCTGATGCCTGAGAACAGGATCAGGGCCAGTCCGAACCCGATGGCATTGGCTATGCCGAACACCACGCTTTCCAGCAGGTTATATTCATTTTGCTGGGCCAGAATAGCTACCCCCAGAATGGCGCAGTTGGTGGTGATCAGGGGAAGAAATATCCCCAGGGCCTGGTACAGGGGCGGACTCACTTTTTTCAGGATGATTTCCACGAGCTGCACCAGGGAGGCGATGACCAGAATAAAGGTAATGGTTTGCATGAAGGCTATCCCGAAAGGGTTCAGGATGTAGACCTGGAGCAGGTAGGTCACCAGGGTGGCAATGGTCATGACAAAAGCTACGGCCCCGCTCATTCCCAGGGCGGTGCTGACCCTGCCCGACACCCCGATGAAGGGGCAGATACCCAGGAACCGGGTCAGAACGATGTTGTTGACAAATACGGCCGATATGATGATGATCACATATTCCATGGCAGGATCGGATTAGGTGGTTTTTTCTTTGATCTTGTTCATGATCACGATAAGGTATCCCAGGGCGATGAATGCGCCCGGAGGCAGGATGAACAGCAGGATGCCGTCGCCGGCAATGAATTTGAGCCCGAACAGCGACCCGCTACCCAGTATCTCGCGCACCGCTCCCAGCAGGGTCAGAGCAAAGGCGAAACCCAGCCCCATGCCCAGTCCGTCCAATGCGGAGGTAAGCAGGTTATTCTTTGAGGCGAAAGCTTCGGCACGGCCCAGAATGACGCAGTTGACCACGATAAGGGGAATGAACAGGCCCAGCTGCTCGAACAGGGTGGGCAGGTATGCCTGCATAGTGAGCTCCACGATTGTTACGAATGAGGCAATCACCACAATGTAGGTGGGGATCCTGACCTTGTCGGGTATCAGCGATTTGATGAGCGATACCACAATATTCGACATAAACAGGACAAAGGTGGTGGCCAGACCCATTCCCAGCCCGTTGATGGCGGTGCTGGTCACCCCCAGGGTGGGGCACAGCCCGAGGAAAAGCACGAAAACGGCGTTTTCTTTTATAAACCCTTTACTGAAATTTTTCCACTGGTTCATTGGTTACCTCCTTCCTTAAAGGCCTGGTAGGCGCGGTTAACGGCGTCACAGAAAGCGCGGGATGATATGGTGGAGGCCGTGATGGCATCCACATCCCCGCCGTCTTTGGTGACCTTTAACTGAAAATTATCGGGGTGTTTCCCGAAAAACTGTGAGCTCCACGATTTTCCGGTTTTCTTGTCGAACGATTTTTCCTGTTCCATTTTATCTCCCAGTCCGGGAGTTTCTTTATGCTCCAGTACTACAATGTTATTGATGGTGCCGTCGGGTAAAAACCCTACCATCAGCCAGATATATCCGCTGAAGCCCTGTTTGCTGAATGTCTGAACGGCCGTTCCCACCCATTCGCCGTCTTTCCGTCCGGGATACAGGTACACACTGTCGCCGTCCATAGCCATGGCCTTAACTTCCGATCCGGGATTATTGTCGAATTCTGGTAATGCCTGTTCAATGGCTGAAATTCTTTTGGCTTCCCGGGCGGCGGCAATGGGCCCTTTGGTGAACTCGTAAACGAATCCCAGGGCGGTGGATGCCACAGCCGTCACCACCAGCAGGGTGAGCACCATATTCAGCAGGGTGGATTCCTTCTTAGCCATGTTGCACCTCCTCTCCGAATCGTTTGGGTTTGAACCAGGAATTGATCAGGGGAACGAATGCGTTCATAATCAGAATGGCGAACTGCACTCCTTCGGGGTACGACCCGAACCTGCGGATCAGCACCGTGATTACCCCGATGCCTATCCCGAACACCACCATTCCCTTTTTGGTCATGGGTGAGGTCACATAATCGGTAGCCATGTAAATGGCGCCCAGCATTACCCCCCCGGTCAGCAGGTGGAACAACGGATCGGCATTCGATTCGGGGTTGGCCAGCCACAGGATACCGGTGAATACGAAAACCGTTCCCAGGATGGTAAGGGGAATAACTGGGGGAATGATTTTTTTGACCACCATATAGATAAATCCCAGTAACAGGGCGATGGCGGCCACTTCACCCATCGATCCGTTCATATTTCCGTAGAACAATTGCATATGCGAGGGGATCTCCTCCATCAGTGGGGGCACCTGCTGGTTGTTCAGCAGACCCTCCTTGATCATTCCCAGCGGGGTAGCTCCTGTGGCTGCATCAACAAGTTTCGTTTTGAATCCCATGGGCAGCGGCCAACTGGTGAGCTGCACGGGAAAGGAAATGAACAGGAAAACCCGGCCCACCAGGGCGGGATTGAAGGGATTGTTCCCCAGTCCTCCGAAACTCATTTTCCCCACCCCGATAGCTATCAGAGCTCCCAGCGCCACCAGCCACAGGGGGATGGTGGCGGGAAGGCAGAAAGCCAACAGCACACCGGTTACCACGGCCGAGCCGTCGTTCACGGTGGGAGGCACCTTCATAATGAACCGCTGAATAAGGTATTCAAAGAGCACACATGACAAAACGGAGGTGGCGGTTACCAGAATGGCCCCGAGTCCGAAGTAAAGGATTGAAAGCACAAAAGCCGGCACCAGGGAGATGATCACTCCCCACATGAGCCTGGGCACGGAATTCTCCCCGTGAATGTGCGGGGAGTAGGATACTCTGAGCAGTTTGTCCATTATTTCTTTCTCGATCTTATCAATTGATTAACCTGAGCTTTGCCCAGCCTGATATAATCAAGCAGGGGGCGGTTCGAAGGGCAGATATAACTGCACGAACCGCATTCTATGCAATCCATGGCATGTTCTTTTTCCATTCTTTCGGTCATTTCCTTTTCCGAAAGGGTCATGAGGAGGTAGGGCTCCAGTCCCATGGGGCACACGAAGATACACCTGCTGCAACGGATGCAGGGCAGCACCGGTTTCCTTACCGACATGCTTTCCGGAAGGATCAGAATGCCCGAGGTTCCTTTGGTGACCGGCACACGGAGCGAGTTAAGAGCTTTGCCCATCATGGGACCGCCGCTGATGATCTTTCCCGTATCCTCGGGCAGTCCTCCGGCGGCTTCTATCAGGTGGTTTACCGGGGTACCGGTTCTGACAAGGAAATTGGACGGGTTTTTTACGGAAGGACCCGTGACGGTTACTACTCTTTCGATCAGGGGCTTGTTTTTCTGCAGCGCTTCGTACACGGCAAAGGCAGTACCCACGTTATGTACCACGGTTCCCACATCGATGGGCAGCCCCCCCGAGGGCACTTCCCTTCCGGTGAGGGCCTTGATGAGCTGTTTTTCACCGCCCTGGGGATATTTTACCTTCAGAGGGACCACGGATATGCCTTTTTCTCCCAGGCACAGTCCTGAAAGGTGTTCAATGGCATCGGGCTTATTGTTTTCTATTCCGATCAGGGCTTTTTCCACCTGCAGGGCTTTCATGATGAGGCGGATCCCCACCAGCAGCTCTTCTCCTTTTTCCAGCATCAGCCGGTGGTCGGAGGTTAGCCAGGGTTCACATTCCACCCCGTTAATGATCAGGAGTTCCACTTTCTTGCCCCGGGGAACGCTCATCTTCACATGAGAGGGGAAAGTGGCTCCCCCCATCCCCACGATCCCGGCTTCTTTCACTTTTTCAATGATCTCCTCCACGCTGAGGTCAAATTCCTTTATCAGACCGGGAGTTGTTATGATTTCCGGCATCCATTCGTCTTCCTCCACCTGAATGGTGACGGCGGGCCGGCGGTATCCTCCGGCATCCATCACATCTTCCAGCTTGACTACTTTTCCGGTAACGGAAGAATGAATATTGGCCGAAACAAATCCTTCGCTCCGGGCGATCAACTGGCCGGTTTTTACCCGGTCGTTCTTCTGAACGAGCGGAACGGGCGGGGCGCCGATATGCTGTGACAGTGGAATGGAAACCGTTTGAGGCAGGGGCAGGCTTTCGATGGGCCGGGAAGCCGACAGCTTGTTTTCCGGCGGATGAACCCCTCCTTTTACAAAGGTTTTTAACACGGTGCGTCTGTTTTATTTATTTGACGAATTCGATTCTTTATCCTTATTGCTTTCTTCTATGCTTTCCTTTTGCTC
>DQWH01000126.1 GCA_011042635.1 Bacteroidota bacterium
CCAGATTCTGGGAGAAGCGGCCATCGATACACCTAAGTCTTATTTCGATGAAGTGTATCATGAATATATCGAGCGAAGAAACTATATGGTGGATGCTCTGAACCGCATGGAAGGAGTGATCTGCCCCATGCCGGGTGGTGCGTTTTATACCATCACCCAGTTGCCGGTAGACGACACCGACCGTTTTTCGCAATGGCTGCTAAGCGATTTTGAATACGAAAACCAGACCGTAATGCTGGCCCCGGCTTCCGGGTTTTATTCCCGCCCCGAACTGGGGAAAAAGCAGGTTCGCATTGCCTATGTGCTGAAGATCGACGATCTGAAAAACGCTATGAAATGCCTGGAGGAAGCCCTGAAGGTGTATCCTGGCAGAACGGTCTGACCCATATTCCTTTCAAATCCCTACAGATAAAGGCAGATCCGGCTTTCTGCCGTTCTGAATGACGCCCTCCAATTCGGAAGTCTCATTTTTCGGTGGTCATACCACATGGTCCGGCCCGGAAGGGAAAGCTTGCCTTCAGGGGAGAGGCTGGGAAGTGATTAGCCGGAAGGATCCATTTTGTTTTTAACTATGAACAAACTGATAATTAATTTCCAGGGAAAACGAATCTGAAAGGGAAAAATCTACGTAGCTGTGTCAGACAGGACAATCTATTTCAATTCATTAGGATAACAAAGAAATCCAACCTGTTCGTTGTTTTAAAATCACTTTTCCGGATGTTTGTTTCACTCCGGATACAGGAGATACGGTTTCCTCCGTTCCCGGAAAGCATTCAGGTCTCTCTTCCAGGCATATCTGATCTGGTATTTGTCTTTTCCTTCCATGATCATGGTCCGAAGCTCTGCCGTACCGGCCAGGCGGTCGAAATAAGGAGTGAAAAAGGTGGTATCATCCCCGTATTCCTCCCGGGCGGCGAGCAGCCAGTCGAGCACGATACCTGCTTGGTCGTGCAGAAAATCATCGGGCACTTCCCGCAGGTCCACCCCGTAGCAGGTTTCCCCCTCAAGCGGCGGACGGTCGCTCACCCCGGGAACGGCCACCGGCGTGAATTCCAGGGGATTGCCTTTAAAAGCCGGGTGCCCGAACACCTGAAAAGGAAAATCCGTGCCCCTTCCCACACTCACCACCGTTCCCTCGAAAAGGACCAGCGAAGGATACAGGTACACCGCCTTCATATTCGGCAGGTTGGGTGAAGGAGGGACCGGAAGTTCATAAAAGGTTCGATGGGTATAGTTCTCACAGGGAATCACCGTGAGGCTGCACTGCAATCCTCCCCCCAGCCAGCCTTCTCCGTTTATCATCCGGGCCAGCTCACCCAGGGTCATACCGTGTACGAAAGGAATGGGATGCATCCCCACGAAAGAACGGTATGCCGGTTCCAGAATGGGCCCATCCACAAAATACCCGTTGGGATTGGGCCGGTCCAGCACCATGAGTTCCACCCCGTTTTCCGCACAGGCTTCCATTACATGATGCATGGTCGACAGGTAGGTATAGCACCGTACCCCCACATCCTGCAGATCGTATACCACCACATCCAGCCCTTCCAGGTCTCCCGCCCGGGGTTTGCGCCTCTCCCCGTACAGGGAAACAACCGGGATACCGGTCACCTCATCTTTTTCATGAACCACGGCTCCGTCGGCGTGGTTGCCACGAAAACCGTGCTCCGGTGTAAATATCCTGCACAGGGCAATCCCTTCTTCCCTGAAAACATCCACCAGGTGCCGGTCGCCCACCATGCTGGTATGGTTCGCCACCAGGCCCACCCTTTTGCCCCGCAATACGGGCAGGTATGCTTCCGTACGTTCGGCTGCCGTCCTTACCTGGGCATAGCAGGCAACAGCCATGACCTGTGAAAGGACAAAAACCAGGAAGCCATATTTTCTGATCATGCCAGCATTGTTTTGTTGCGGAATAAACCGGCCTGTTCTTCGGTCAAATTTACTACTTTTACGTCATCATCAAAATCAGAAGTCGCTGAATACAGAATGGTTCATAGCACGCCGCATCCTGGTGGACCCGGAAAGCCATAAATCTTTTTCCAGGCCCATCATCCTTATAGCCATTGCCGGCATAGCCCTGGGACTGACCGTCATGATCCTGTCGGTGGCCATCGTAACGGGCTTCAAACAGGAAATACGTGACAAGGTGGTCGGATTCGGATCGCATATCCAGATTATGAACTTCGACAGCAACACCTCGTACGAAACGGTCCCCATCAGCAGGCAGCAGCCTTTCCTGCCGAAAATTGAGAATTTCCCGGGGATCAGGCACATCCAGGTGTTCGGGATCAAGGCCGGTATCATCAAAACCGAAAACGACATCGAGGGCGTGGTACTCAAAGGAGTGGGTCCGGATTTCGACTGGTCGTTTTTCCGCGAAAACCTGGTAGCGGGCGCCGTTCCCGCAATCACCGATTCGGCCCGAACAAACCAGGTGGTGATCTCCAAACAACTGTCAGAACGGCTCATGCTGAACCTGGGTGATGATTTTGCCATGTATTTCGTTCAGGAACCGCCCCGTGTCCGGCGCTTCACTGTACACGGGATCTACGAAACCAGCCTGGTGGATTTCGACGAAAAGTTCATTCTGGCCGACCTGCAGCATATCCAGAGCCTGAACAACTGGGAAAACAATCAGATCAGCGGGTTCGAGATCCTGATAGACAATTTTGACGAACTCGACTTCCTTACCTGGGTGGTTACCCGGGAAGTGGGCCTGCAATTCCAGGAAAACGGAGCCCTTTTAAAGGTAATCAGCATACGCAACCGCTATCCGCAGATATTCGACTGGCTGAACCTGCAGGACATGAACGTGGCCATCATCCTCATCCTGATGTTTCTGGTGGCCGGGTTCAACATGGTTTCGGGACTACTGATCCTGATCCTCGAACGCACCCAGATGATCGGAATACTAAAATCCCTGGGAGCCGAAAACGCCAGGATCCGCCGCATATTCCTGTACCAGGCAGCCTTTCTCATTTCCCGCGGCCTGTTCTGGGGGAACCTGCTGGGCATCGGGCTCTGCCTGCTGCAATACCATTTCGGTATCGTGCGGCTTGACCAGGCTTCTTATTATCTCGACAGGGTTCCCATCCACTTCAACCTGTTCCACCTGCTGGCCCTGAATATAGGCACTCTGCTCCTTACCGTCCTGATGCTTGTAGTTCCCTCACGCGTGATCTCGGGCATCAGTCCGGTACGTGCCATCCGTTTCGAATGAAACCTGACAGAAACCCCGGCTTCCCCGTGTAACCGCGTCAACCGGCCATTTTTCCGCATACATGTTGAAAAGTATAGAAATACGTATTTGTTAACTGGGCAAACCCCACTATCTTGCGGGCCATCTAGCCCCTGTTTATGAAGAAAAAGTTCAGCGCGGTAAAGCAATACGAAAAAACCCGGAAAGCCATCGGGTACGTTCCGCTCAGGAAAGCCACCCTGAAAGATTATCAGCGCATCGGATTTCTTTCGGGACTGGAAGTGCACCAGCAACTGAAAACCGGGAAAAAACTGTTCTGCCGTTGCCCGGCCGGTATATATAACGATGATGACGATTTCAGCGCCGAGGTAATCAGGCACATGCGCCCTACCCTGAGCGAGCTGGGCGAATACGACGGAACCGCCCTGATGGAATTCAAAACCCGCAAAGAAATTGTTTACCGTATCCATAACGATACCTCCTGCACTTACGAAATTGATGACACCCCTCCCTTCCCCATCAACCGGGAAGCCCTGGAGATCGCCCTGGAAATATCCCTGCTTTGCAAGCTCAATATTGTTGGCGAGGTACATATCACCCGGAAACAGTATCTTGACGGCAGCATCCCCACCGGTTTTCAGCGCACAGCCATTCTGGGGGTGGAAGGAGAGATCCGGCTGAAAAACAAAAAGGTACGCCTGCTACAGCTCAGCATCGAAGAAGATTCCTGCCGGGAAATATCCGATGTGGGGCACCGCCGGATCTTCAAAACCGACCGGCTGGGCATGCCCCTGATCGAGACCGTGACCTATCCCGATATGTTCACCCCCGAGGAGCTTCGCGAGGCGGCGGAATACATTCGCTTCCTGAACCGGAGCACCGGCAAGGTGCGAACGGGCATGGGCGCGGCCCGGGAAGATGTAAATGTGAGCTGCCGCGGAGGAAGCAGGGTGGAGATCAAAGGAGTGGCCCACAACAGCTGGATCCCCGAACTGTCACACAACGAAGCCTTCCGGCAATATGCCCTGCTGAACATCCGCAGCCTGCTGAACGAAAGGTTCCCGGAAGGCCGGGAATGGAAGCCCGTAATAAAGGAAATATCAGGCCACGACTATCCGTTCAAAACACCCATCATTGCGGAAGCCTGTGAAAAATTCGGAAAAGTGCTGGCGGTAAACCTGCCCGGGTTTCACGGCATCCTTTCGCATTTCACCCAGCCGGGAAAAGGATTTGCCAGCGAACTGTCCGACAGGCTGAAAGTCATTGCATGCATTGAAAAACCCAATATGATCTGCTCGGAAGAGCTGGAAAAACCCATGGCGGCAGTCGACCTGGAACAGGTAAAAAGCTTGCTGGATGCCGGGGAAAACGACGCCCAGCTAGTGATATGGGGACCCGAAGATGACATTCCCACCGCCCTGGAAACCATCGAGGAACGTTGTCTGATTGCTTTTGAAGGGGTTCCCAGGGAAACCCGGAAATCCATGCCCGACGGGACCACCCTGTTCGAACGGGTACTGCCGGGTCCCGACCGGATGTATCCCGATACGGACTCCCCTCCCATACCCCTGGAAAACGATTACATAGAAAAACTGAAGCAAAACCTTCCCCCCGATGTGGCCGACCGGTACCGCCAGCTTTCGGAATGGAAAGTGCCCCGGGACACATACTTTTTTCTTCTGAGAAAGAACCTGGTCCCTTTGATGGAGAAGATCCACCGGAAAACGGACATCTCCCACCGTTTTATCGGCACTTTCCTGGGACACACCCTGAAACATCTGGAAGGAAAGATCCCTCCCCATCCGCATTTCGATTACGAAAAAATCTACGGGCTGTTCAGCTACCTGCACGAAAACGGGCTGGACCCCGCACTGGCACGTTATATGCTTCCCGAGATCATGAAACACCCGGACATGCAGTTCGGGTCGGTGCTGACTACCATCTGTTTCAAAAAGAGAAAAGAAAAAGAACTGCTGGCCCCCATCGGTTTTCTGTACGAAAAATTCAAAGATACCGCCCGGCACCCCACACGGGAAAATGCCATCCACTGGCTGATGGGCCAGGTGCAGAAACAGGCGGCAGGAAACATGCCCCTGGCTGTGTTAAGGTTGAAAATAGAAGAAAGGCTGAAAACAATGGAGGCATAAGGGGAAAAAACAACAAAAACCCGAACCATGGCAGACGATATTTTTCAGGGATACAAAGGCAGGGCACTGGAAGTGCTGAAAAAATACCATGTCAGGGTATGGGGTCAGGCCGTGATCAAGAGCACCCGCGGAGAATTCCGGGGCACGGTCCTTCCCAGGTCGGAAAACGACGACGACAAACACATCGTTCTGAAGATCAGTACGGGATACAACATCGGGATTGATATTTTTACCATCGAACATATGGAAGAAGTGGGATACCAGAAGGCCCATTACAAAATTCCCGAAAAGGAATTCCCCTTCACCCCGCATCTTCCTTCGGTCAAGCTGTTCGGAACCGGAGGCACCATTGCTTCCCGCCTGGATTACCGCACAGGAGCCGTTATCCCTGCATTCTCACCAGGAGAATTATACGGGGCGGTACCCGAACTGGCCGATATCTGCAACCTGAGCACGGAAAAGCTGTTTGCCGTTTTCAGCGAGAACATGGGTCCCGATCAGTACCTCGTCCTGGCCAGAGCCATCGGGAAGGAGATCGAGAACGGCATTGACGGGATCATCATCGGCCACGGCACCGATACCCTGCACCATACGGCTGCGGCCCTGTCATTCATGGTACAGAATCCGCCCGTACCCATTATTCTGGTGGGCTCGCAGCGTTCTTCCGACCGGCCCTCCTCCGATTCCACCCTCAACCTGCTGCATGCTGCCTATGCCGCCGGACACAGCGACATTGCCGAAGTGCTGGTTTGTATGTTCGGACCTACTTCCGACGAATACGGTTTTCTGCACCGGGGCACCCGGGTGAGAAAAATGCATTCCTCCTACCGTTCCACCTTCCGAACCATTGGGGATACCCCGGTAGCCACCGTAACCCGCGATTCGGTAAAACCCATCAAGCGCCACTACCACATCCGGAGAAAAGACCGGAATGTCACCATCATGCCCTATTGGGACCACCGGGTTACCATGGTTTACTATTATCCACATATGGATCCGGAAATCATCGACATGCTGGTAGACAGGGGATACAAAGGGATCGTGATCGTGGGGACGGGCCTGGGACATGTAAACCGCGAACTGTATCCTGCCCTGGAAAGAGCCACACGGAAAGGAGTTGTACTGTACATGACCCTGCAGACCATCTGGGGATATGTGCATATGTACGTATATGAAACCGGAAGGGACATGCTGGCCAAGGGGGTGATCCCGGCCGGCAACATGCTTCCCGAAGTAGCTTTTATCAAACTGGGGTGGGCGCTGGGCCAGACATCCGACCCGGAAAAGATCCGGGAAATCATGCTTACTCCGGTAAACGACGAGATCACCGACAGGGAAACCTACAACGGTTATCTGGTGTACCAGGGCGGAGTTCCTGAAGTGGATGAATTTATCCGCCGGGTACACAAATAATCAGCAGGAAACGGGGCAGGGTTTTCCGCACAGAATCCCTATTTTTACAAACAGTTTGCAGGAAAATTGATTAAAGATCTGATCGACATACTTTCCCGCGAGTTGCAAAAACCGCTTCCCGGGCCATCGGGTCAGAACCGGATGGCCCCTTCCGACCGTACCAGGCTGAGGTTTCCCTCGGAACCCGGGGAGAACAGCAGCACAGCCGCCGTATTACTGCTTCTGTACCCACGCCATGGCAAAATCCATACGGTATTCATCCAGCGCCCTTCCTATCCCGGGATACACGGAGGTCAGATCAGCCTTCCGGGAGGAAAAAGCGAACCGGTGGACCTTTCGCCGGAAGATACTGCTCTGAGGGAAACCAGCGAAGAGATCGGTATCACACCTTCCTCCGTATTGCTACTGGGAAGGCTCAGCCCGCTTTACATCCCGGTAAGCGATACCATGGTACAACCGGTAGTGGGGACCGTAACCAAACCACCTGCATTCCGGCCCGATCCCACGGAAGTGGAATTTGTGATCGAAACCGCCCTGGAAGAACTGATCGGTCCACAGTCGGTGCACCATAAAACGGAAATATGGGACGGGCATAAACTGGACATTCCGTATTATGATCTGATGGGGTATCACGTGTGGGGCGCCACGGCAATGATCCTGAGCGAGTTTACCGAGCTTTTTCAGCGATCTGGTCTTCGGCTTCCCGGGTGATATTCAAATAATGTTTATACCGTTCAAGAATTTCGATGACAAAACGATAAGGCTCTTCGCCCCGGCAGTAACCGTATTCCGCCACGGGATCCCGGTAATATTTCGGGAGACTTTTGTTCAAAAGGAAAAAATCCACATTCCCGTCCCATTTGTCAGGGTCTTTTCCGTATTTTACAGCCAGCCGGCGGGCATCCAGCACATGCCCTACACCCACGTTGTAAGCGGCCAGCACAAACTTGATCCTTTCCTCGGGGTCTTCTACCTTGTCGGCAAAAATGCTTTCAAGCCAGCGGATAAATTTCACCCCGGCTTCAATGTTCTTCTCGGGAGAAGATTGACGTCCCACTCCGTACCGGGCAGCTGTGGAAGGCATCAGTTGCATGAGCCCGAAAGCTCCCGCCCATGACTCCACATGGGGATAGAATCGTGATTCCTGATAAATGAGCGATGCAACCAGGCGCCAGTCCCAATCGATCATTTCACTGTACCTCTTAATGGCCTCGTCGTAGGGAGAGATCTTTCCGCTGCTCAGCGTAAAGAAATCGCTCCGCATGATATCGGCCGAACGCTGATTCTTGAAATATTTATTATAGATCAGAGCATACGAAAGGGAAGAACGGTAGCTTTTCAGCCACTCGTCAATCTCCCTCTTCAGTTCATGGGATTTTTTCCGCACGGCCCAGGCAAGGTTCTGGGGAAAACTGATGGCAGTAGCCACATCGATCTCGGGATGATAAGTCTGATTCACCAGGGCCACATTTTCGTCGCTTACGGTATAATCAATCTCACCGCTGGCTACCAGGGAGATCAGCTCTTCCGCTTCCTGGGAGACTTCAATCACATGAATGCTGTCGCCGATTTCTTCGGACAGGTTTTTCAGCCGGGAAACGAAAGCCGCATTTTGCTGGACATAAATCGTTTTACCGGCCAGATCGAGCTGGTTTCTGATCAGCACCCGGTCCAGTTCCGAAGGGTGCATCGACCGCCAGTTTTTTGGTTTACGTTGCACCAGCACCTGGCGTGTCTGTCCGATAGGATAAGTAAATTCCACTTTCTTACCCCGTTCCCGGGTAATGGTCAGGTTATTGGCTATCAGGTCGCAGTCGCCCCGGTTCAGGGCATCAAAAGAAGCTTCCAGGTCGTTCTCCACCACCAGCTCCAGTCTGATGTTCAAATGGTCGGAAAGATCCCTGAGCATTTCGTACTGGAATCCCATGGGTTCGCCCCGGTAAATAAAATAGTTGATCGAATTGTATTCAGTGGAAGCAATCAGTTTTCCCCTGTCTCTTATTTCCGGAAGATCGATATCGGCAACATAGAAATCGACTAAAACCGGTGCGGAATATTTTCCTTTACAGGAAACGGCACCTGCCAGCAAGCAGAGCAACAGGCGAACGAACCATCGAACCGTCTGTTTTTCAACCATGACATGAGGCAACGGTTGGTTACTTAAATATATAAAAAACATATGATTTTACCGAATCCGCCCGATTATTTAGACCGGAAACAAGTAAGGCATCAATCGTAGAATGTCCAGGCCAGTCCGAACTTGAACATCCTGTCGTTCATGGGATAATGCAGAACGGTAAAATAACGGGGTGGCAGTAATCCGGAATGTACATGCTCGAATTTCAGAAAGAAACGGGTCCTTTTGATCTTCAGGTTCAGAAATACATCGAAGTATGGATAATTCCCGATTTTCTTCGCCCTCTGGTTATAGAACAAACCTGTGGCAGGCACATATCCCGGACCATAATAGGCCGTATGGTACCACAGGTCGAATCCCAGCTGATAGTAAAGGGTTCCCCCGGTAGACCGGAAGAAGATACGATAGTCGAACCAGGTGGACTGGTAATAGCTGACTCCGGGAAGAGGTATGACGGCCTCGTTGGAGGAATATTGCAGAAGCAGCCTGTGGCGGGAACGAAATTTTCCAAAGTGAAACGTTTTGACGGCATCGGCCGAAAGAACGGAAACGGGAGAGGTCTGCTGGCGCGGGATGCCCGCCGTATCCAGGTATACATAATTATCTGCCAGCACATAGGTACCCTGCAGAGAAAACCTTCTTTCGTTGCTGTACAGTTTCCCTGACCAGCGGGTATCGGTGATGTTGCCAAACGAATGCGACCAGATGTAATGGTTTGACTGATACCCGTTGAGGAAGTACTGTGGTTTACGGTTTTCAAGACTTCCTGAAAGCAAGAGGAAAACAGGTTTCCTGTTCCCAAAGCGAAACTGCATATTACCGTTCAGCAACAGGTTGCCCTGCTTGTATCCGTTCAGGTACAAATGGCCTCCCGCATTCCATCGGAACAGGCGTGTCAGGGCATTTTCCATATAGAAATTCACCCGGATGTTCTGCCGATCATTGATGCGGTGTTCTCTCAGGATGGTATCGTTCATGGGAACCCCATTCACCGTGTGGGAGGTTATCACGGTATCGATGGGAATTCTGTTGGCAAAACGTTCCCATTCATGGGTGGCCCCTGCCCGGAGAAGGAGGCTGACTTTCCGGGTGGTATCGGTAAGAAATTCGAATTGCAGGGTGTTCCTGACCGATCGGAAATAAGCCGAATCGTTTGTCTGGGTCTGATCGATATAGCTCGTATCATAAAAACCCGACCCGGGGTTGTTATCGGTATAGGTGCGGCTGGATTTTTCATATTCCAGCAAATGTGAAAAAATCCCTGCCAGTTTTATTTTCCTGCCAGTGTTTTCCGTGCTGTCGGTTTGCTGTGCGGTGAATCCGGCCTGTCCCACCACATAGGTCTGCACCAGGCTCACATCGGTATGATGAAGCAGCGATTGGGCGTTACTCAGGGTATTGGGAAGATTGATGGCCAGTTCTTTGGGTTTGGCGGTTCCCAGGTCATCGTCATTCACCAGCCCACCGTTTTCCTGCACTTCCATTTTGTTAATATTCAGGGAAACATGCAGGTTGTATTTATCTCTTTCGAAACTGGAAAAAAAGCGAAAGAGGGGCAGCCGGGTTTTCTGCCAGGTGTATTGTCCGTTGGAAGAGATCAGATCGTAGCTGATACCGGCATTGAACCGGGGGTCAATATTCTGTGTATGCAATACATGCAGAGTTTGTTCCTGGTTCACCTTGGCTCCGGCAGTGGAATACTGCAGTTGGGTAAAGGGGCGTTTGGTGCTGTAAAAACGGGTATTCCTGCCCAGGTGCAGGTAGGGCAGGTAAGGGTCCAGAAAGATAAATTCCCGGTTACGGGCTCGCGACAGGAAATCCATGCTGAGGACGGGAGCCCCCAGGTTTCCTGTGGTAGCCGGGAAGTCGGTTTTTTCGAGTGCCGGATGTATAACCTGGAATCCTGCCATCAGGGTATCTACCGGGGCACGTTCTTTTTTCAGGTAGTCGTCAGTAAGTTCCCAGCTGTGGATGATCACGGTATCGGGTACCTGGGCATTGACAGGGAATGCATACAGGAGCATAACCAGGGACCATATGGAATAAAGCCGGGATTTCATGTGGGATAAAGATAAGAATAAGTTGGAAGATGAGAACCCTTTCCGTTTCCCGCCAGCAGATAGGGAGCAGAAAGAGGCGCTAATAAAAAAGCCCTTCCCGGAAACCGGAAAGGGCTTTAGTAAAAAGTCGGCGACAACCTACTCTCCCACAAATGCAGTACCATCGGCGCTGACGGGCTTAACTTCTCTGTTCGGAATGGGTAGAGGTGGAACCCCGTCGCTAAAGTCACCTTAAGCTCTTCAATATTTTCGACGTATTGGCAAATCAATTGTATGGAGTCACTCTGCAGAAAGTTCACGGGTAATTAGTACTGCTCGGCTTTGACATTACTGCCTTTACACCTGCAGCCTATCAACGTCCTGGTCTGGGACGACCCTTAAGGGAGATCTCATCTTGGGGCGAGCTTCGTACTTAGATGCTTTCAGTACTTATCTCTTCCAGACATAGCTACCCTGCGATGCAGCTGGCGCCGCAACAGGTACACTAGCGGTCTGTCCAACACGGTCCTCTCGTAC
>DQWH01000188.1 GCA_011042635.1 Bacteroidota bacterium
CCCAGGATATTTCCGGTCTGCTAGCCGGCGATTATTCCCTCACCGTCACCGACGATAACGGATGCACACAGGCCCACGGACCCGTTACCCTCAACCAGCCGCCGGAACTGATCATTACCGATGTTACGGTAGCAGATGTAACCGGTTGCTACGGAGATGCCACTGGAAGCATAACCATCACGGCAGGTGGCGGTACCCCCCCGCTGGAATATTCCATTGACGGAGGAAGCAACTTCCAGGGAAGCAATTCGTTCACCGGGCTGGCTGCCGGAACCTACCAGTTAGTGGTGCGCGATCTGAACGGATGTACTGCCGACGGGGGGGGACACGAAATTACCCAGCCGGCCGAAATTCAGATCCTTTCACAGAATTACACCGATGTAACCGGCTGCCACGGATCTGATAACGGCACCATTACCATTACAGCCGACGGAGGAACACCCCCACTGGCCTACTCCATTGACGGGGGTATCACCTTTTCTTCTTCCGGTGAGTTCACCGGGCTCCCGGCCGGCAGTTATCAGGTAGTGGTCAGCGATAACAACGGATGTACGAAGAACGGCAACCTGATCACCATCACGCAACCGCCCCCCATGAACATTCTTTCCGAAACTTTTACCCATGTCAGCTGCAACGGCGGAAATGACGGGGAGATCCGGATCGGGGTCGAAGGGGGGATCCCGCCATATACCTGGTCGGTCAACGGGGGGATCTCTTTCCACAGCAACAACGGGATATTCACCGGGCTTATCGCCAACAGCTATTCCGTTGTTGTGCGGGATGCAGCCGGCTGCCAGGTAAACGGCTCGACGATTGTGATCACCGAGCCCGATCCAATCGTGTTCACCGTGGATACTGTCAAAGCCACCTGTAACCATAACACCTTCGACGGTCAGATAGAATTTTCCGCTTCCGGTGGTACTCCGCCCTTCAGCTATTCGATTGACGCAGGGCAGAATTCCCAGTCGGGAACGGTTTTCAACTCTCTGGAAGGAGGCACATACACCTGTGTGGTACGCGACCAGAACGGGTGTGAGGCCAGTCAGATAGTTGAGCTCGAAGGAAAATTCATGGTAACGGCCGACGCGGGCGAAGATGTGGGTATTTGTCCCGGCGATGAGGTAGTACTGAACGCCTCCGGGGGCGACATATATCAATGGAATCCGGCAGAAGGCCTGAGCAGCACCACATCCTCCTCACCGGTGGCATCTCCTGAAAACACCACCACCTACACCGTGGTGGTAACCAGAGACCTGTGTTATGACAGTGACGAGGTGACAGTGACCGTTTACGAAGTGCCCGAAATCAATGCCGGTCCTGACACCGCGGTCTTTATCGGGCAGTCGTACCAGCTTACTGCCACAGGAGGACCTTTTGTGGCTTATGCCTGGTTTCCTTCCACATGGCTTGATAATCCGGTAATAGCCAATCCGGTAACCACTCCTGAGGAAACCACCAGGTATTATGTCACCGGCACCACCGACGAAGGGTGTACGGCCACTGACAGTTTGTTGATCAGAGTAGCTACCCGCCTGATCATTCCATCGGGTTTCACCCCCAACGACGATGAAAAAAACAATACCTGGAAAATCCTGAATGCCGATCTTTACCCCGATATGGTGGTGGAGGTATTCAATCGCTGGGGGGAAAGGGTTTTTTATTCGGAAGGGTATTCTTCCGGCAGGGAATGGGACGGAACCTATAAAGGAAAAGATTTGCCGATCGGAACTTATTATTATGTCATCCGGCTGAATGATGGTCGTGAAAGCAGGGCCATCACCGGACCGGTAACCATTATCCGGTAGATGAAAAAAACGGTATGCATAGGGCTGTTTATGTTATCCGGCTGGTTTGGCAGTCAGCTGGCTGCTCAGCAATTGCCCCATTATACCCAGTTCATGTTCAATGATTTCGTACTGAACCCGGCAGTGGCCGGAACGGCCGATTATTACCAGATCAGATCGAACAGCCGCTTTCAGTGGGTGGGAATACTCGACGCTCCGCAAACCATCAGTCTCAGTATTTACGGGCCCCACAAAGAGAAACCCATGGGTTTCGGGGGATACCTGTACAGCGACGTGACCGGTCCTACCAGTCGTACAGGCCTTTACGGCACTTATGCCTACAACATAGAAGCCTGGCCGGATATCCGCCTGTCGATGGGCCTGTCGGTAGGCCTGCTGCAAAACAAAGTGGACGGCACGGAAATTCAGCTGATTGAAGAAAACGATCCGGTTATTCAGGGCGGAGTATTTTCCACTTGGGTGCCCGATGCTTCCCTGGGATTTTATCTGTATCATGATAACTGGTTTGCCGGTTTTTCCGCCTTTCAGCTTTTCAGCAATAACATCAAGGTATATGATATGAAGAACGGACTGAACCGTTTGAAACATCATTACTACCTGATGGGCGGATATGCAACCGATATCCATCCCGATTTCAGGCTGGAGGTATCGGCCATGCTCAAGGGAACCACACCGGCACCCCTGCAGCTGGAGTTCAATGCCCGCACCACTTACCGGGAAACATTCTGGATAGGCATGTCGTACCGCACGAAAGATGCCGCTTCCATCCTCCTCGGGTACATTCATGAAAACCGGTTTATGTTCGGATATTCTTACGATATCAGTACCTCCACCATCCGGTCGTTCAACTCGGGAACACATGAAATCATGATCGGGATTCGCCTGAATCCCATCCGGTAAGATCCTTTTCCCGAAAAATCGTATTTTTGAAGCATGAAGCAGCGGGGAATTATTTTGTTAATGTTGATGGTACTGGCATTTGCCTGCCGACCTGACAGAATCAGGAAAGCGGAAACCATTCCGGAGAAAAAACTGATCCCCCTGCTGGTGGATATTTATTTGTTACAGGGCAGTTTTTACAGTCCGGTTGTTTTCAGAAATTACGGAGGGATCGATTCCACGGCGTTATTCGGAAATTTATTCGAGAAGCACGGGGTTACCCGGAAAGAACTGGATCGTACCCTGGATTATTATTCTGCTCGTCCCGACAAGCTTGAAAAGATATACCAGAAGCTCCTGGTTCAGCTCACCCAGCTGGAAACTACCCTTCAGGAACCGGAAACCGAACCCGGAGAACCCGTCAATTTATGGAACCAGAAAAAAAAATGGAGTTTCGCAGGAGACGGGACCGGTTCAACCATTCCCTTCGTCATTCCGCTTAAAGGTCCCGGCACATACACCATACAGGTCCGGTTGCGTCTGTACGACGACGATCAGTTGGTCAATCCGCGGCTTACTGCGTATTTCTGGCACAAAAATGAAACACCTCAGGGAAAAATATCCAATTTCCCCGTCAGGAAATATCAGAAAAGCAGCAGAGTAATCATTTATTCCGTTTCAAAGCATCTGGGTGACGAACCGTATACCCACCTCAGGGGGAATATTCTGGATTATGATCCTCCGGAAGAGGAGGGGAACTGGAACCGACATGTGGATATTGAAGATATATCCGTGACATACACTCCCGAACGCATGATGAAATTTCAGCCCGATTGAATCCGGCTACGATTTTTTTATGCTTGATTTTCACCTGCTGGGTGAAAGCTTTCGTCCTGTATTTAGCAAAATATCAATATGATATTAAATATCACAGGAAGTGTTGTGAATTTGTGGATAACGGCACCCCCTATTTGTTCAATCCCTTCTGCACCAGAAAGTATACCGCTTCCTTGTCGTATGAAAGAATATGTTCACGGAACCATTCTATGAGAAATTCCCTCATTTCATGACATATGGTTTCCGAGCCTTTTTCGAACTCTTCCCGGAAACGGATAATCTGATCGATGAAGTACTGGTGTGATTCTTTATGCCGGGAAAAGTTGGGATACTGGTAGTTCTTAAAATAAATCTCTTCCTGCAACAGGTAATGCTCTACATAATGCACCAGGGCATAGAAAATGTCGGATGGGTTCTCTTCGCAAGCCTTATTATTCAAAACACGGTCAAGTCGCTGGATAATTTCCACGAACTTCCGGTGATTCTCATCAATGATCTCCACATCCACCTTGTACTGGTCTTTCCATTCTACCGGTTCCCTGTGTTTTTCATAAGCCATAAGGAAACATTTATGTTATTACAAATGTAGTCTATCGGCAGGCGAATAAAATGACAATTATCATGGAAACAGGAGCATACGGCATCCGCAGGTTAGGGGGCTCCCCGCGGCCGGCAGTGGATGTTTTTTTATTTACTTTACAACAGAAAATAATGCATCACCGGTGAAAACCGAACCTCTCATCCTGGTAGCTCCCCTAAATTGGGGGCTGGGGCATGCTACCCGCACAGCCGCCATCATCATGAAACTGCAGCAGATGCCGGTGCGGATGGTCCTGGCCACTGACGGAGAAGCCCGGAACTACCTGCACCTGGCTTTCCCCGGACTGCATTTTCTGAGACTCCCCTTTTACCGGGTAAGGTATTTCCGGTACATTCCACTGTGGATGGGAATTATGATCCAGCTACCTATGATCTGCGGGAGCATCGTGCGCGAGCATCTTATCCTGCGCAGGGCAGTAAGGAAGTTGGGAGTGGATATCGTGATATCCGACAATCGTTTCGGGTGCTGGAACAGGAATTGTTACAGCATATACCTTACCCATCAGATATCGGTATGCCTTCCCCGGTGGATGAGAATACTGGAATATCCGCTTTCCCGTTTACATTTGCACATAATCTCGAGATACGATCAGTGCTGGATCCCGGATATTGAAAGCGAACCGAATCTGTCGGGGAAGCTTTCTCACCGCTTTCCCCTTCCTCCTCATGCTTCATTTATCGGACCCCTCAGCGCTCTGGCCGGTTCACAGAATCCCACTGCCGCATCGGAAAATATTGTTCTGATTGTTTTATCCGGTCCGGAACCGCAACGAAGTGTTTTCGAAAGGCAGGTGTTCCGGGAGATTGCTTCCTTCTCACGGAAGGAAAAAATCGTTGTGGTAAGGGGTTCGGCGCGTCTTATGAAGAACACCGTTCCCGGGAACAGGAATAACATTCAGATTTTCGATCTGTTACCTGCCCGGGATATGAAAAAATTCATGGAAAAAACCGGGCTGGTCATATGCAGGGCCGGGTACTCATCTGTAATGGACCTGGTTGTCCTGAAAAAACGGGGGGTGCTGGTCCCAACCCCGGGACAGACAGAGCAGGAATACCTGGCTCGCCACCTGAAAGAAAGGGGAGCTTTTTTCAGTATGCCGCAAAAGCATTTCAGCCTGGAAAGGGCTCTGCAAAAGGCTTCTTCCTTTTCTCCGGGAATTTTCCAGGAAAAGACGGACAACGAATGGGAAGAAAAACTGAAGCAGATTGTCTCACAAAAGCAGCCCGGCCAGCATAAATCCCAGTCCCGACAGGTATCCGGCATATATCTGTGAAGGCCGGTGTTCGTTCAGGTAAAGACGTGCCGTACCCACCACCCCTGCCAGCACAATCAGGAGGACCAGTACTCCCGTCTGTACCGCAGACAGTTTGATCATCATGGCAATCATCAAGCCGGTAAGCCCTCCCATTCCAATCATGTGGAGCGAAATTTTCCAGAACCAGGAAACCACGGCGGTAAGCATTACCATAACAGCTGCCGCCTGGATGAACATTTTGATCAGTCCCGAAACCTGAAGTCGAGCCAGCAAATAGCAGGCAATACCATACAGCACCGCGGCGATCACCAGGGGAATCGTCCGGTCTTTTGGTCTTTCGTCGGATATTCCGTGAATAAACTTCCGGTAGTACAGAATGGGGAATAAACTCAGGGGAATCACCACGGTATTCAGCAGAACAATCAGAAAGATCACCTTTTTAACTTCATAGGGCAGATATGACAAGTAGGTGCCCGAATGAAAGATCAGCAGCAGTCCGTAAAGGGGAGCGAACAGGGGATGGAACAAAACGGATATGGCCTGTGCTATGATTCTGGACATAGTTTTTCTGTTGTCATTTCGGGCAAAGATACGGGACAACGGGACCCGGTGTTCATATTTCCTTTCTCAAGCGGGCCACCGGAATGTGCATCTGCTCCCGGTATTTGGCCACCGTTCGCCGGGCAATGAGATATCCCTTTTTCCTGAGAATCTCGGCCAGGCGTTCATCGGTAAGAGGATTCTTTTTATCTTCTTTCTCAATAAAATCCTTCAGTATGCTTTTGATCTCCCGGGTGGATACTTCTTCGCCGGAATCGGTCTGCATACCTTCCGAAAAGAAATATTTCAGCGGGAAAATTCCGAAATGGGTCTGGATATACTTGCTGTTGGCCACCCGTGAAATGGTGGAAATATCCAGATGGGTTTTTTCGGCAATATCTTTCAGGATCATCGGGCGCAGCTTTGTTTCATCCCCTTCCAGAAAATATTCCCGCTGGTAATCGATGATGGCCTGCATGGTCAGCATCAGGGTATGCTGTCTTTGCTTTATGGCATCGATGAACCACCGGGCCGAATCCAGTTTCTGTTTCACGAAGGTAATGGCATCTTTCTGTTCCCGGGTGGAGCGATCCTTGCTTTTCTGGTAATGCTCCAGCATTTCGGTGTACGAACGGTTAAGCCTGAGTTCGGGCACATTCCGGGCATTCAGGCTGAGTTGCAATTCACCGTCCTTATTCTCCAGAATGAAATCGGGAATGATATGCTGCACCGACCGGTTCATGGGATCGCTGAAAGAGCTCCCTGGTTTGGGATTCAGCTTGAGGATCTCTTCCATGGCGTCTTTGAGCTGTTCCTCATTAATATTCAGCCGGTTCAGGATCTTTTCATAGTGTTTTTTGGTGAACTCCTGGAAATGGTATTTCAGAATCTGCCTGGCCAGGGCTACCCGGGGATCATTCTGATCTTTCTCCATAATCTGAAGCAACAGGCATTCCTGCAGGTCACGCGCTCCCACTCCGGGAGGATCCAGGTCCTGGATGATCCG
Organism: Bacteroidota bacterium; assembly: GCA_011042635.1. Taxonomy (GTDB): domain Bacteria; phylum Bacteroidota; class Bacteroidia; order Bacteroidales; family VadinHA17; genus HyVt-105. The sequence goes on from DQWH01000188.1 coordinate 6,924, forward strand.
GAGTATTTCTTCCAGTTCTTCCTCGTTGGTCAATATGTTCTGGCTGAAAGCCAGATCATCGGCAATAGCGGAGATCTTTCTTCTCAAATACCCGTCTTCATCAATATTCCCAAGAATATATTCAGCCAGCATCTGTTCCCTCTCGGAAAGGACCTGCATGCCCAGCTGGCTTTTTAGGTGTTCGTGAAAAGAAGATCCGGCCGAAAAGGGAATCTCTGCCGATTTATTGTCATCCCGGGAGGTATTGCTCGTATGAAGACGGTATGAAGGTATGTCTTCGTCATTGAGATAATCATCCAGGGTAAATTCTTCCCCGTCCTGATCAGTCTCTTCTTCCCTCGTATCTTCTTCCGGCTCCTCGTATTGGTCGCCCTCGTCTCCTTCCTCCAGCACAGGATTTTCCTCCAGTTCCTTTTTTATTCGCTGCTCAAGCTGCATAGCAGGTATCTCAAGGAGCTTGATCATCTGGATCTGCTGCGGGGATAGCTTCTGAAGCAGCTTCTGTTGTAGGCTCTGTTTTAACATCTTTCTCGCTCTGTCTGGTCATCCGGTGGACAGCCCGGCGGGCGGATAAATTTATTAATAAAATTTCAATTTACAACACCTGTGCCAAACACAACATTACATCTGACAATCAAATATTTATGATAAGACATAGGCAGAATAGCCCCCCAGGTTTCCTGCCCTGAAACCGGCACACCATGCGATATCCCTAAAATTCTGCATTTCTGGGGGTACGCGGAAAGGGGATCACATCCCTGATATTCGACATACCGGTAATGAAAAGGATCAGTCTCTCAAAGCCGAGCCCGAAACCGCTGTGCGGAGCCGTTCCGAACCTCCGGGTATCGAGGTACCACCAGAGGTCTTTCATAGGAAGTCCCAGTTCCTGAATCCGCCGGTACAGGGCTTCGTAATTTTCCTCCCGCTGCGATCCTCCGATGATCTCACCGATACGCGGGAAAAGTACATCCAATGCCCGCACGGTTTTCCCGTCCCCGTTCTGCTTCATGTAAAAAGCCTTGATTTCCTTGGGATAATCGGTAAGCATGACGGGTTTTTGGAAATATTTTTCCACCAGGAACCGTTCGTGCTCTGCCTGCAGGTCGGAACCCCACTGCACGGTAAACTCCCATTTCTGACCCGATTTGACAAGGATATCCATAGCTTCCGTATATCCCATCCGCACAAACTCATTATCCAGAATGAACTGCAGGCGACCCAGCAATTCTTTGTCGTACATCCGGTTGAGAAATTCCAGGTCATCACTGCAATGCTCCAGGGCATAGCATACCAGAAATTTCAGGAAATCTTCCGCCAGGTCCATGTTGTCATGAATGTCATAAAAAGCCATTTCGGGTTCTATCATCCAGAACTCGGCCAGGTGACGGGGAGTATTCGAATTTTCTGCCCGGAAAGTGGGGCCGAAGGTATATATCTCGGATAGGGCCAGAGCGCCCAGCTCTCCTTCCAGCTGCCCCGAAACGGTCAGCTTGGTCTCTTTCCCGAAAAAATCCTTTGAATAGTCAACTTTCCCTTCGGGAGTCCGGGGCGGTTGTTCCATATCCAGGGTAGTCACCCGGAACATCTCTCCGGCTCCTTCCGCATCAGAAGCCGTAATGATGGGAGTGTGCATGTAATAAAACCCCCGGTCGTTAAAATATTTATGGATGGCATAGGCCATGGCATGCCGGATACGGAGAACAGCTCCGAAAGTATTCGTGCGGGGCCTCAGGTGGGCATTCTCCCGGAGAAATTCGAGGGAATGTCCTTTTTTCTGAAGAGGATAGGTTTCGGGGTCGGCCGTTCCGTACACCTCAATATCCGAAGCCCGGATCTCCACCCGCTGTCCCCTGCCCATCGATTCCACCAGCGCACCGGTAACCTTTACGGCTGCTCCTGTGTGGATCTGTTTCAGGGTATCCTCGCCGAACTTTTCCAGGTCAACCACCACCTGCATGTGATGAATGGTGGAACCGTCATTCACCGTAAGGAAGGAAACCTTTTTGCTTTCCCGTTTCGAACGTACCCAGCCCATGATACAAACTTCCTTCCCGGTTTCGCCCTGAGCCAGCAGGTGACGGATTTTAACACGTAATGAATTCATACCGCATGATTTATTTTCTGCAAAAATACGATTTTAAGTGTAACCTGCCTTTTGAGTCCCTGAAAACATCATGTATTTAAGAGGTTTTTGCATGATGGACCCGGTAAATAAAAAAAATTTCATAAAATTTGCGGAATCACGTATTTTTAATGAAACAAATCTATCCGCGCGATATGGAAAAAAGCGGGAACCTGATTATTATTCCCTGGGACTTCAGCCAGGTGGCATGGAATGCCCTCCAGCACGGCATCAAGATTGCCCGGAACGTAGATAATGATATTCAGCTGCTGAATATTGTCAAATCGGGCACTCCGCCCCATGAGAAAGAACAGATCAATGAAAAGCTGAAGGAGGTAGCCGCTGAAACCGAAAAGAAATACGGGCTTTTACCCGGCACCATGGTACTGGAGGGTAGCATATTCAGCGACATTGCCGATTATGCGTCCGACCGGAAAGCCAATCTGGTTATCATGGGTACCCACGGGGTTAAAGGCATTCAGAAATTTACGGGAAGCTGGGCCGTAAAAGTCATTGTGGGATCCAAAGTTCCGTTCCTGGTGGTACAAAAACAGCCGGAAGACCTGGAAAAATACAGCCGCATTGTCTTCCCCATTGATTTCCGTTCAGAGAATAAGGAAAAGGTATATATGGCCATCTATATGGGGAAGTATTTCGATTCAAAGATCCATATTCTTAAACCTCCGGTAACCGACCGCAACCTGCTCAGAAAGGTGAATGTTAACCTGAACTTTGCTATCAAGTTTCTCATTCAGAATAATATAGAATATTCCATCCATGATTCCCGCAAAGGAGTCAGCCTGGCCAAAGACACCATCAGGTTTGCCGAAGAGATCCGGGCCGACCTCATCATGATCATGACCACCAAGAATATCAATTTCAGTGATTACATCCTGGGAGTTCAGGAACAATCGATCATTGCCAATGCCGCAGGCATCCCGGTTCTCTGCATCAATCCCAAGTCAAACTATGCCAAGGTGGCCCAGTTCATGTACGGATGATCCATCGGGTACCTGATGGAAAATCAGATTGCAGAATGTTTCATAATCCGAAAGTTTTCCGGATTTCATCCACATAATCGAGCTTTTCCCAGGTAAAATATTCTACCGGTCGTTTCTCAGTATATTCCGATTCGCAGTTGCCGTTCAGAATAAAATCCACTTCTTCTGTTTCTAAATCACGGCCCATATGACCGTATGCCGCTGTTTTCCGGTAAATGGGATTCTTCAGTTTCAACCTCTCAATGATCATGCCCGGACGCAGGTCGAACAGGCTCAGAATCCGTTCTGCAATCTGTTCATCCTCCAGATTCACATGGGATGTGCCGAAGGTATTCAGGAAAAGCCCCACAGGCCGGGCCACTCCGATGGCATAAGCCACCTGCACCAGCACCTCGTCGCATACTCTGGCAGCTACCATGTTCTTGGCGATGTGGCGCATGGCATAGGCGGCCGAGCGGTCCACCTTGCTGGGGTCCTTGCCGGAAAAAGCACCTCCTCCGTGGGCTCCTTTACCCCCGTAGGTGTCGACGATGATCTTCCGGCCGGTGAGGCCCGTATCCCCGTGTGGCCCCCCGATGACAAATTTACCCGTCGGATTGACATGTAATTTATAATCGTCTCCGAATATCTTATTCACCCGCTCAGGAAGGCGTTCCTTCACCCGCGGGATCAGTATGTTCCGCACATCTTTCTTTATGGTCTCCAGCATCCGGCCATCGTCGGTGTCAAACGGATCATGCTGGGTAGAAACCACCAGGGTATGCACACGCGCCGGTTGCATAAACCGGTCGTATTCAATGGTAACCTGCGATTTGGAATCGGGACGCAGGTATTTCATCTGCTTTCCTTCGCGCCGTATGGCTGCCAGTTCCTGGAGCAGCATATTAGCCAGCACATGCGACAGAGGCATAAAATCGTCGGTCTCAGTACAGGCATAGCCAAACATCATCCCCTGGTCGCCGGCCCCCTGATCTTCCGTCTTTTCACGCACCACCCCCCTGAAAATATCATCCGACTGCTCATGAATAGAAGAGATCACCCCGCAGGAATCTGCATCGAACATCAGCTCGGGACGGGTGTAACCTATCCCGCGAATTACTTCCCTTGCCACCGATTGCACATCCACATAAGTTTTGGTACGAACCTCCCCGCTCAGCACCACCAGACCGGTGGTAACCAGGGTTTCCAGGGCTACTTTCGATTCGGGGTCCCTACGCAGGAATTCATCGAGGAGGGCATCGGAAATCTGATCGGCTACCTTGTCGGGATGACCCTCTGAAACCGATTCCGAAGTAAACAGATACGGCATGAATATCTTTAATTTAGTTAGTTAAGACATAGATGATCGGGAAGAATGCGGCGGGAAGCAACGGGGGAAAATGCACTGTTTTAGCA
>DQWH01000110.1 GCA_011042635.1 Bacteroidota bacterium
GTCTTATCCAACCGTTTCATGATTTAAACATATTGCCGGAAGAATGGTTCCCGGTGCCGGGTATTATTTTCTTACCACCAGGCAACCCGCCATCATGTCATGCAGGGCCTGCTTCTTTTCGGTTAAGCCGGCAAGAATATACCCTATCATGAAGACCATGCCCGAAATGATTTTTCCGAAATAACGGCCGGTAGCCCTTCCGAAAGAAATTCTCTGCCCCTTCATGTCGGTAACCTTCAGACCTAAAGCCATTTTTCCCAGTGTACCCTGGTTTTTCGACGATTCCATCAGGGCAAAATACAGCCAGCCCAGCAGAATGGTTATGATGACCATCATAAATACCGCTCCCAGGATTCCGGCAATGCCGAAAACCGTTTTTTCATTGAAAGAATTGGATTCGGCAATGGTAAAGGCACTGAAAACAATGGCCCCGATGAAGGGAATGGAGATAATGAATCCGATAATTTCCAGCAGGAGATAATCAATCAGATAGGCCACGAAACGAAGCCAGAATCCGGCGTATCTTACCCGTACAGGTTTTTCTTCGATTACTTCCATGATGTTTTCTTTAAGATGAACCGGTTAATTTAGCAAATTTTCTAGGAAATAACTATCAGGTAATACCGGAAAACCATTTTCCTTGTAGCATTTTTTTCAGGTTCTTTTCAAATACCGGAATAGCAAGCAAGGGATCAAAAGATGGATTGAACACACAACGACCGGTCGGTTGATGGTAATATCCCCTTATAAAATGCGGAGGAAGCGTATAAACGGGTTCTCCATCATCATTGAAAATGGGCTGACGGGCTGTCATTACTTCCGAAAAATGGTAGGAGGTTCCCTGCAACCGTCTGGAATAATCATCAATCAGATCCTTTCCAATGCATATTACCAGGGTGAATGGTCCATATGACCTGCGAAGAATGGTGAAATACCTGATCTGTACAAGATCGCCGGGACTGACCTGATCACAGGAATAATTCAGGTGGTTTACAAACCGGAACCCCTCGGATACGATCCTGGCCGCCAGTTCTTCTGTGGGAGTATTATGAAGAAATACATGCACTCTTTCATCGTTACCAATAAATGCCTGAAAATCCAGTGCTCCCGACATGTTTTCTGATATAGCTCTTCTGTGGTATACGTTCGGGCTGGAATATAGGTTTTGCTCTAAACTGATTTTCTTCTTGATGAATCACATAAAAAAATGTTCCGGAACCGGAACACTTGAACTGATGGAATGGGATACTTTTTTATTCCGGGTTTTCCTCAAAAAAAGCTTTAATTCCTTTTTCCAGTTCCTTGAGATCGTGATTGAGCTCTTTCTTGAAACTTTCAAAATCTTCCACCGCACCTTCTTCCAGTCGCTGCAACTTTTTCTGAAGTTTCCCTTTTCTATCTTCCAGTTCCTGCTGCAATTCCAGCTTTTTTTCACTTAGCCTGGCTTCTTCTGTTTCCATCCTTGCTTCCAGGGTTTTCATCCTGTCATCCAGATCTGCCATGGCATCTTTAATTTTTTGCTTTACACTGTCATATTCTGCCTGAAGAACTTCATTGGTTTCTGCCTTTACATTTTGCCACTCGCTTTCCTTCTGCTTGCTTCCCTGTTTGCAGGAAAACTGGACCATACTGAATAAAACAATCAATACCCATCCGGTAAGCTTACTTTTGTTCATTTTCATCATAATGGGTTTTTTATGTTTTGCTGAAGATATAAATATAATTATAACAAATTTAAAATCAGGCAAGCACACAGGGTGTGTTTGAAGGTATTTATTACTGCTGTATTAAAAAACGAACGTATGTTCAATTCTTTTTTAAATTTGTATGATCTGGTAATCGGGGTAGGGGGTATATATGAAAAGAAAATCCGTGAATGTATTCCTCAATCCGGCAGTAGCTGAGAAATATGATCAGTACTATCTTTCGGAATCCGGGAAAACCGTTGACAGGTATGAAAAAGAACTTTTCAGACATCGGCTGGGGAATATTCCACGTCTTCCCATGCTCGAACTGGGTTGTGGGACCGGACACTGGACCCGTTTTTTTGCAGATTATGGTTTTCAGGTAACGGCCGTTGATAAATCAAAGCCCATGCTGGCTATTGCGAAAAAGAAGAACATCGGAAATGCTTCCTTTATACAGGCCGATGTACGTTGGCTTCCTTTTGCCGGTCATAGTTTTCACGTGGTGACGGCGGTCACCCTCCTTGAGTTCGTATCTGAAACAGAGAAAGTGATGGAAGAAATTGACCGTGTCCTGATGCCCGGTGGATGGCTTTTGCTGGGATGCCTGAATGCTTTGTCCGAACTGGGGAAGAAGAAAGATGAAGATGAGGTGTTCCGGCATGCCCGGTTTTTTTCACCCGAAGAACTGAAAAAACTTCTTGCCAGGTTTGGATATCCCGTTATTGAAGGTTGTGTCCATCTTTCGGAGAATTTCGAATTGCTGGATCATACTCCTTTACAGGACACTGTTCATCCTGCATTTCTGATAGCTTCCGTAAAAAAAATATCAATGCAGAAAAATAATGAACATTAGTCTGGAAATAAGCTACTATCCTTTGACAGAAAAGTACAGTACCCCGATCAAAGAATTCCTTGACGGCCTTGGTTCAGATCACAGGATATCCGTTCATCAGGGTCCGATGAGCACCCTCATCAGCGGTGATTATGATGTGGTGATGCAGGACCTGATACGCCGGCTCAGGCCTTTTATGGAAAAATACCCTTCGGTGTTTACCGTAAAGCTTTCAAATGCCTGTAAAATGCCCGGCGAATAGTTTTTTTAATTTCTGTATAAACAAGCATTGAAAAATACCGCGGGGATGAGGATAAATATAAAAACTATGGATAATGAATCGTAAAACGCAACTGTCTGTTTCCGTCCTTACGGACAATGTTCCGGGGAAAGATTATTTGTCAGAGCATGGTTTGTCATTCTTCATTGAATTCAGCGGGAAAAAGGTGCTCTTCGATACCGGGCAGAGTGATGTCTTTCTACGGAATGCTTCGTTAATGGGTCTTTCTCTTCACAACCGGGACCTGATCATCCTGAGCCACGGGCATTTTGATCATGGTAACGGGTTGTCATATCTGGAAGGGGGACGATTGCTGTGCCATCCCGGTTGTTTTGTGAAACGCTACCGGGCTTCGGATATGAGCTATATCGGACTGGGGAACAGCCGAAATGAGTTGCAGAAGAAATTTGACCTGATTACTTCTGCCGTTCCTTTCTCTGTGGGGGAACGGATCGTTTTTCTTGGGGAGGTGCCCAGGAATACGGCATTTGAATCGAAAAACACTTCTTTTGTTCTCGAAGGGGGAGAGCCTGATTTTGTGATGGATGACAGCGGAGTGGCCTTATTGCATGATGAGGGATTGTTTGTGATTACCGGATGCGGACATGCCGGGGTGGTGAATACGCTGGAACATGCCCGGAAAGTGACCGGAGAGAAACGCCTGTTCGGTATCATGGGCGGGTTTCATTTGAAGCAGGTTGACAGGCAAACGGTTGAAACCGTTGAATACCTGAAAACGAACGGAGTGAAACATGTGCTGCCTTCCCACTGTACTGCCCAACCTGCCCTGGAAGCTTTTTACAAACAGTTTGGAAAACATACGGTGAGAACGGGGGAGGTATACAGGTTTTAAGGAAATATCATCTGCGTAAGAAAAAAGACCGGTTGGTGATGGCAAACCGGTCTTTTTTTGGGTTGTCGGGGTGAGTGGACTCGAACCACCGGCCTCTACGTCCCGAACGTAGCGCGCTAACCAACTGCGCCACACCCCGTCGTGTTGTTTTTGTATTCGCGGGGAGGCAAAATTACGATTTTTCTCCCAAACGTGCACATTCTGCCGCCAATTCTTCGCGGTTCACCGGCACCACCCCCACGCGGCCACATACCAGCCCTCCCGCAATATTGGCCACGGTGGCCATTTCGAAAATATCCATTCCCGAAACATAACACAGGGCTGCAGTGGCAATCAGCGTATCGCCTGCTCCGCTTACGTCTGCCACATCCCGCACATGTGCCGGAATAACCTTGTATTCCTTCCCATTACTGATAAAAACCCCTTCTTCCGAGAGAGAGACCAGCATAAATTGAATGTCGGCTTTTTTCTGATATTCCCTGCAAACATCGAACAGAACAGGTATATCCGTTTTATCCAGATCGGTTTTCAAACCTTCCTGCAATTCCTTAAAGTTCGGCTTGAACAGGGTGACATGCAGGTAGGCATTAAAATGACGGCGTTTCGGATCCACACACACCGGAATGGCTTTTTCACGGGCAAGTTTAATGGTATTTGCAATAACCGCCGGAGTACATACTCCCTTGTCGTAATCCTCAAATACAATGCAATCGATCCGGCGCTTTTGTATGATTTGTTCTATCTGCCTGATAAACCGTTCCTCCGAAGTGGATGGCAGCGGAGCGTCATTTTCCTCATCAACCCGTAACAAGTGCTGGTTTCTGCTGATGATCCGGGTTTTCCGCGTGGTGATCCTGGACGGATCGGGGATAATGCCGTCCGTTTCCAGACCTCGATAACGCATAAGTTCCATAAAAAGTTTTCCCTGATCATCTTCCCCAATCACCGAACAGAGTATGGGAATACCCCCCAGAGCCTGTATGTTCAGGGCTACGTTGGCAGCCCCGCCCAACCGGTTTTCACGCCTGGAGCTGGCCAGAATGGGTATGGGGGCTTCGGGGGATATGCGGCTCACTTCTCCCCACATGTATGAGTCGATCATGACATCCCCGATCACAAGAATACGGAAATGTGGGAACGTGTTGAATAATTTGGCAATGGTTCCGGTACTTACCATGGGTACATGTTATTCCTGCCAAAGATACATTTTTTATGCTATGTCGCTTCCCGGTTTCCGTCAGAAAAGAAAGAATACTTAGTGGGGATCCACATCGGGATGGACCTGCAACAGGCGGTATTGCCGCATTTCCGTAAGGCGACTTACCGATTGCTCTGCCAGTCTTTTTGATGCGGCCAGTGTATGGTCCTTTTCCAGTTTCAGTAACACCTGTTGCAGGTACAGGTTCTGTATTCTTGAAACCAGCGGGGCTTCAGGTCCCATCACCCTTCCGGGGAATTTTTTCTCCAGTGAAGATACCAGTTCCCTGGCTGCCCTTTTCAGCAGATCCGGGTCTTTGTGTTTGAGGGTAAACCGGATCAACCGGCTGAAGGGAGGATACCTGAATTGTTTTCTTTCTTCCAGCTGGGAATGATAAAAGTGCCTGTGGTCCTGATTCAGCAGGTCGGTGATTACCGGATGACCGGGCTGGGCGGTTTGCAACACAACTTTTCCTGGAGTGTCTTTCCTTCCGGCTCTGCCGCTTACCTGGGTCATGAGCTGGTAGCTTCTTTCAAATGCTCTGAAATCGGGAAAATTCAGCATGTTGTCGGCATGCAGGATCCCTACCAGCTTTACATGATCAAAGTCCAGGCCTTTAGATATCATCTGTGTTCCTACCAGAATATCAATTTTCTGCTGTTCAAAGTCTTCCAGAATGCGTTCGTAATTTCGCCTCGAACGGGTAGCATCCAGGTCAAGCCGGGCTATCCGTGCCTTCGGGAAAAAGGCAGCAATTTCATCTTCCACTTTTTCCGTACCGAACCCCCTGGTTTGAAGGGCAGCCTGGCTGCAGGCAGGACAGGTTTTCGGTACCGGAATGGAATATCCGCAATAATGACAGATCAGTCTTCCGATCTTCTGATGGTAGGTAAGGCTTACGTCACAGTGTTTGCATCGTGGAACATGTCCGCACATCTGGCATTCCAGATAAGGGGAAAAGCCACGCCGGTTCTGAAAAAGGATAATCTGTTCCCCGTTATCCAGCACTCTTTCCATTTCTTTGAGCAACACCGGTGAAAAATGCGATTTCATCTGCTTTTTCCGGTATGCTTCCCGGGTATTCACCAGGACGATCTCGGGCATACGAATTTCGGTATATCTTTCCGGCAGTTCCACCATGCCGTATTTTCCGGTGGTGGCATTATACCATGATTCAAGCGAAGGGGTGGCAGTTCCCAGCAGGATTTTGGCGCCGTGCAAGCCAGCCAGGTAAATGGCCGTATCCCTGGCATGATAACGGGGAGCCGGATCGAACTGTTTGTAGGTGTTTTCGTGTTCCTCATCCACAATCACCAGGCCCAGATTTTGAAATGGGAGGAAAACGGAACTTCTCACGCCAAGTACCAGGGGAAATCCGTTGTGCTTTCTCACCGACTGGTACGTCTCCACCCGCTCGGCATCACTGAAACGGGAATGATAGATGCCCACCCGGTTACCGAACACCCGCCGGAGCCGGGTGATGATCTGCCCGGTAAGGGCAATTTCAGGAAGCAGGTACAGAACCTGTTTCCCTTCCCTGAGCTGTTCTTCAATGAGATGTATATAGATTTCGGTTTTACCGCTGGAGGTAACCCCGTGCAGCAGGACAACATCCTGGCGGGTCCAGCTTTCTTTTATCCGCTGCATGGCCTGTCGCTGCGGTTCGGTAAGCAGGGCAGGTTCCTTCCGGGCGGCTTCCCACCAGTCTACCCTTGATTTCTCAAATTCTCTCAGCTCCAGTACCCCCTTTTTCCTGAGTGCCATCAGCGAAGCTTCACTTACCTGCCGTTGTTTCAGCAGCGATTTTTTGGCAACCGGTAGGGGCTTCCCTTTTCCTCTGAAGCCCGAAATCCGCAGGTATTCAAGCAGGGTGGACGATTGGGCAGGTGCTCTCTCCAGACGGTTCAGCAGGCTGCAGAGTTTTTCTTCCTGCTGCCATTCCGGGCCGAGCACCAGAAACGGTTCCGTCAGGGGACGGTATTTTTCCCGCAGATGTTCTTCGATTCTGACGGCTCCTGCACTGACCAGCCGGTTGATGATCCTGAACCGCTGGCTTCCCGGCAGTAAACGTTCGGCCTCCCTGAAGGAGAGGTATTTCTGGTTGCTGATTTCCTGCCATAACTTCCGGCATTCCTCATCGGGTAGCTCCTCTGCGGAAAATCCGGGAACGGCCAGGATGCGTGATTCACTTTCCAGCTTCAGGCCCGATGGCAGGGCAGCTTTGAAAACTTCTCCCAGACTGCACATATAATAGTCGCTGAGCCATTTCCAGAATTCCCTTTGCAGAGAATGGACCAGGGGCTCTTCGTCAAGCAGGGCGTGAATATCACGCAGTTCATATCCTTCGGGTTTGTGGTTATGTACCTGCCATATCAGGCCGGTATAAAACTTACGTTTTCCGAAGGGAACCACCACCCGCTGGCCGGCACCGGCTTTTGCCCGAATGGAAGAAGGGAGGGAATAGGTAAAAAACTTCCCGATTGGGAGGGGAAGAACCACATCTGCATACAAAGCGGCGGTTGCCATGTCTGTTATAAAGAATGCATAGTGGACGGCTTATGACCTTTCCCGTATGGCCGCCAAAGCAATTCCGGTTATAGGGAAAGGATATCTGCTATTTCCAGCAGGGTCCGGTCAACATCTTTATGTAGTTTGATAGCTTTCCGGAAGGGAACCAGCACAATCTCGTTGTGCTGCAATCCCACCATGACACTGGTCTGGCCATCGAGCAGTGCTTCCACGGCGGCATGTCCCAGCCGGCTGGCATTGACCCGGTCGATGGCTGAGGGTGAACCGCCGCGCTGGATATGCCCGAGCACCGTCACACGGATGGAATAGTTTTCAAAGTCCGATTTCACCTTTTCGGCAATTTCGAATGCTCCTCCTTCGTCTTCTCCTTCGGCTACAATAATGATATTGCTCGATTTTTTTCTTTTGAAACCTTCTTCTAGCGTTTTCTTCAGGTTTTTTACCTGGCCGGGTATTTCAGGGATCAGAATGGCTTCCGCACCGTTGGCAATTCCACTGTACAGGGCGATGAATCCGGCATCGGCGCCCATTACCTCAATGAAAAAGAGCCGGTTGTGGGCCGAGGCGGTATCCCTGATTTTGTCCACCGCCTCTACCACGGTGTTCAGAGCTGTGTCGTATCCAATGGTATAATCGGTACCGTATATGTCGTTGTCAATGGTCCCCGGAATACCGATGAACGGAATGTCATATTCTTCATTGAAAATTCTGGCTCCGGTAAATGTACCGTCACCACCGATAACCACTACCCCGTCTATGCCGAAATCTTTCAGATTATTGTATGCGGTTTTTCTTCCTTCCGGAGTTTTGAATTCTTCACAGCGTGCGGTCTTCAGAATGGTTCCTCCGCGCTGGATAATATCACTGACACTATGCGCTTTCAGTTGCTTGAAATTTCGTTCAATCAGTCCCCGGTATCCGTGCCTGATCCCGAATACTTCCAGCTGATTGTAAATGGCGGTACGGGTGACTGCCCGTATGGCAGCATTCATGCCGGGTGCATCTCCTCCGGAGGTCAATACACCGATACGTCTGATTTTTCCCATAGTTTTGTGTTGTTTGGCATGCAAATTTACTACAATTCTCCGAGCTGCTGAAACCAGGCAGATATTTTCAGCCGTTTTTCCGCGTAAGGTTCTCTACCCTGGCAGCCACCTCACGGAGCAGCCAGCCGGGCGTAGAAGTAGCCCCAGATATTCCAACAGAACAGGCATTTCTAAACCATGCGGATTGAATTTCTCCGGCATGTTCAATAAAATGCGTGTTCCTGTTTACCGACACGGCAGCCTGGTATAACATGCGGCCATTCGAGCTCATCGGATCGCTGACGAACAGGATGATATCGTGACTGCGGGCGAAAGCTTTCAACCGCGGTTCCCGTCCCGACATTTGCCGGCAAATGGTGGGATTGATCTGTACTTCAGTGTCGGGATTCCCCGAAAGGACAATTTGCTCTATTTGTGCCGCCAGCTCTGTAAAATGACCGGGATTTTCCGTGGTCTGAGAGTATATTACCGCCCGGATTCCCGGTTGAACGTGCGTCAGATCGCTTTCGTTCTCAACCACCAGAGCCCGGTTTCCGGCATGACCGGTCAGTCCGCGTACTTCGGCATGTTTTTTCTTGCCTATTATAATGACCTGTACTTCATTTTCCTCGGTCGTGTCGGAGGCTTTCTTTACCTTCCACTGAAGCCTTTTAACCACCGGACAGGTGGCATCGATGAGCCGGTATCCTCTCTGGTGGGCCAATTCAAAAGTGGAAGGAGGTTCCCCATGCGCCCTGATAAGAATATGACTTCCCTGGGGAAGCTTAAGCATATCTTGTTTCTCAATATACTGCATACCCAGCTCTTCCAGCCTTTTTCTTTCCTGTGCATTGTGGATCAATTCTCCCAGGCAATACAGGGTGCCATGGTTTTTCAGGTGTTCTTCTGCCAGGGCCACTGCCCTTACCACCCCCGAACAAAATCCGCATCCCGGGTCAATGTCTATCTGCATGGTATTTTTTCTTCAGTAGTTCTCTGAACCAATCCATTTGCTCTTCGGGCGTCATGTGGCTGTTGTCAAGAAGAATGGCATCATGGGCCTGTTTCAGGGGACTTTCTTCCCGTGACTGGTCAATCCGGTCACGTTCGTTGATATTTTTCAGTACTTCCTGGAAATCGGTTTTTATCCCTTTTCCCAGCAACTCACGATATCTTCTCTTCGCCCGTGTTTCCGGATCGGATGTAAGGAAGATCTTGATGTCGGCCCGGGGGAAAACCGTGGTTCCGATATCCCTTCCGTCCATCACAATACCTCCCTTTTCCCCCAGTTTACGCTGTAATTCCACCATTTTCCGGCGCACTTCCCTGATTCGGCTGACCGGACTGACCAGTTCCGACACCTGCATGTTACGTATTTCTTTTTCCACGTCTCGTCCGTTCAGCAGAGTGCGCTGGGTTCCGTCAGCATTTTTTTCGAAACGGATACTGATCCTGTACAGCGCGCCGGTCAACGCCTCTTCATCCGGCTCTCCATTGCTGATCATACCGTTTTCAATAGCAAACAGGGTTACCGCCCGGTACATAGCCCCGCTGTCAATATACACGTACCCCAGTTCTTCGGCAATGGCTCTGGCAAAGGTGCTTTTACCGCTTGATGAATGTCCGTCGACGGCAATGATCAGTTTTTGATCCGGTGAAATGGTCATGCGCAGGAAGGTAAAATTTCATTTCAAAGAAAGTAAAAAAATCACGGTTTTGTGCCCGGAGAATTCATCATAAGCTGAACAGATCATTCAGCCGGGTGGTAACGGTAAAGTGATTGGAAGCCCCTGCCAGGTGATAGGTGGCCCTTCCGTAGGCAATGCTGAAGTGTGAAATTTTCAGTCCGAAGCCCCACGAAAGCCCCACGGTTCCAATACGGGTGGGTATCTGAAGTTCCCGCCTTCTCTGATAGTTGTATCCCAGCCTGAGATACAGGTTGTCCAGCGGCATAAATTCCACTCCGGCGATCAGGTGCCGCATCAGGTTCTCCGCCACTTTTTCCAGACCGGAAGGATTATCTGTTGGGGGATACTCCGCATGAACGGAATGATCCTCTTCGGTTTGGTATGTCAGCGTATATCTTTCCATATGATGCAGCAGGAATATGAATCGGAAAGGCGCATGCTCTGGTTTGTAAGAAGCTCCCAACATGATCTCCAGAGGCAGCGGTTCGGTGATTCCGTGGTAAGTAAATAATTGCGTGCCCAGGTTTCTGATAACCAGCGATGCGGTGAATCCATGCTCAGGGCGGTGATAGGTGGCTCCCAGATCGGTGGCCAGTCCCAGGGAGGTGTATCTTTCGAAAACGGAAAAAACAGGTTTCAGGGTGACTCCGATTGTCAGCAGGCTGTCGATGTTTTTCGACCACATCAGGTGGAAGGCATATTCCGAAGCCCTGAACTGTCCGGTAATAACACCGGCTTCATCGGCTTCGGTGAAACTGCCGTAATTGACGAACTGAATGCCCACGGCCCGGTTGCCCCAGGTTTTCGACGGGAGCCCGAAGGAGGCATATCCGTAACTGATCCCTGCAAAATAATCGGCCATGTTCAGGGCCAGCTGATGCTCCGTCTCTTTTGTCAGGAGCGAAGGATTGGAAAAGCACAGATTCAGGTCTCCGTCCTGAACGGCAACCATCTTTCCCCCCAGGGCAGCTATGCGGGCTGTTGCCGGAAGTCCCAGGAAAGCATATGTATCCGTTCCACCGGTCTGCCCCGAAAGGTGGACCGGAAGCATCATCATCATCGCAACCCGGCAAATTTTTTTCATGTCGCCCGGTAAACCGGATTTTTCTGAAAAATAATGGTATTTTCTTAAACGAAAAAACAACCGGTTGATTGCTACCTATAAAATAGGTACGGAAAGCTTGTTTTTCCAGAAAGCCGGTTAATTTTGCGGAAC
>DQWH01000155.1 GCA_011042635.1 Bacteroidota bacterium
GTTTTCCGCGTATCTTCCGCCAGGATAATATCCGCCTTTTCCAGCGTGTGAACGGCTCTCCGGGTAATATCATCCAGATTTCCAATGGGGGTGGCGACCAGGACAAGCTTACTCATTTTCCGGAATGATGAATTTTCTTCGGGTCAGTTCCAGCAGATGCTGGACCGAGGGATTTTCCATATCCCAGTCGAAATTTCGGTTCAGGAATTCAAAAGCCTGGTTGAAGTTCTGGGCTTCATTCAGAGTCCGGATGGTTTTCTCATACAGATCGGTATCGCCGGCAAACAGTTCCCTGATATAATGGAATTTATCGTTGATCCCGATGGCTTTGGAAATATCTTCGATGGGTTTTGACTTCAACTTGCGGGATACATCTTGCCGGATCATTTGCCGTCCCAGCGCTTCGTTCCTGAAAGACCTGGGCTGGCTTACCCGGTCGGCCATGATCACAGGCTGCTTCTTTTTGCCGGTTCCGGTTTCCGTTTTTTCCCGCTGGCTTTCCGTGGTTTCTCTTTCAGCAGGTTCCTGTTTTTCTTCGGATTCCTTTCCGGTGTGGGTATTATGGGAGGCCGAAGCAGCCAGGGTGGTTTCATCGGGTGATTCTTCGGTGGGCTTTTCCCGGGCTGTTTCTGCACCTTCTTCCCGTTGAGGAATATCTGCGGTTTTTTCTGAGCCGACGGCTTCCCGCGAAAGCACATCGTACACGGCCCTGAGTTTTTCCAGGATCAGGTCCCGTTCCAGAGCCGGTAAGGTGCTTTTCCCTCCGGCATTTTCCAGCAGGCGGGCAGTTTCATGGATAATTTCGATCAGCGATGCATACTTGTTCCTATTTTCCATGGTGCATTTGCCTTTTTCCTTACTTTTGTAAAGGTAACGATTAATATCAGAAATTCTTATACCATGTTTCTTGAAAATCCTGTAGATCCTGCTTCACGCAGGGGATGGATCGAGGTGATCACGGGCTCGATGTTCTCGGGAAAAACCGAGGAACTGATCCGCCGGCTGAAAAGGGCCCGGATTGCCAATCAGCGGGTGGAGATTTTCAAGCCCATGCTGGATGTGAGGTATTCGGAAAACGAAGTGGTATCGCACGATTCCAATGCCATCCGGTCAACGCCGGTGGCGGGTTCGGGGAATATTCTTTTGCTTGCAGGCGATGTGGAGGTGGTGGGAATTGATGAAGCCCAGTTTTTTGACAGGGGACTGGCGGATGTTTGCAATCAGCTGGCCAACAGTGGTATAAGGGTTATTGTGGCGGGCCTCGATATGGATTTCAAGGGCAAACCTTTTGGTCCCATGCCCGATATCTTGGCCATGGCGGAATATATTACCAAGGTCCATGCCGTCTGTGTCCGCTGCGGGAATCTTGCCCAGTATTCGCACCGGAAGAGCCATGATGATCAGGTGCTGCTGCTGGGGGAAAAGGAACTGTACGAACCCCTGTGCCGGCGCTGTTATAATTTGCGGGAAGAAACGGAAGAGAAAAGCAACTGACTATGGCCTGTTACCAGCTTCATGAGATCAGCCGCATCACGGGAGGCACACTGACCGGTGATGGGAGCCGGACCATCCAGAGGGTGATAACCGATACCCGCCAGGTGGTGATTCCCGGGGATTCGGTATTTGTTGCCATACGCGGAATGAGGTCTGACGGACATGCCTACCTGGAAGATGCCTATAAGCAGGGTATCAGGAACTTTTTGATTCGTACGGGATTTCAAATTCCTTCCTGGGACGGGGCGGCCTGGGTGAGTGTGAACGATCCCCTGACTGCCCTGCAACAGCTGGCCGGTCACCATCGCCGGCAGTTTACCCGTCCGGTGCTGGCTATCACCGGAAGTAACGGAAAAACCATTCTGAAAGAATGGCTGTTCCAGGTGCTTCAGGAAAAGATGCGCCTGGTGAGAAGTCCGCGCAGCTATAATTCACAGATTGGGGTCCCTTTGTCGGTCTGGATGCTTGAACCCGCCCACCGGATGGGAATCTTTGAGGCCGGTATTTCCCGGCCAGGTGAAATGAGCCGTCTGGCCGGTATACTGCGCCCCGACTATGGCATCATTACCAATGTGCTGGAAGCGCATCAGGAAAATTTTGCTTCCATGGAAGAAAAGACCATGGAAAAACTGGAACTTTTCCGGGGAAGTTCTGCCCTGCTTTTCTGCGCCGATCAAGAGCACATTGTCCGGGCACTGGAAAAGAATCCCTCACTGGTAGAAGGAGAAAAAATCACCTGGTCGATGAAGGGCAGAGCCGATCTGCAGATTACCTCGGTGGACAGCCGGGATCAATTCACCCGGCTGGAGGGGGTGTACCGGGGGCGCACCGTGCATCTTGCCATTCCTTTTGCCGACAGGGCATCGGTGGAAAATGCGGCTCATGCCTGGCTGTTTCTTCTCTGGCAGGGACATGATCCGGAATGGATTTCCGGCCGAATGGAAAAACTGGTCCCCGTGGCCATGCGTCTGGAGTTGAAAAAGGGGATCAACCACTGTACCCTGATCAATGACAGCTATAATTCCGATGTGGTGTCCCTGCGGGTGGGACTGGAGTATCTATCCCGCCAGAACCAGCACGGAAAACGAACACTGATTCTTTCCGATATCCGCCAGAGCGGTATGCCCGGCGGGATGCTGTACAGGGAGGTGGCCGATATGATCGGGAAATACGGCATCAGTCGTTTTTACGGAATCGGTCCCGACCTGCTGGAGCACAGGGACATTTTCCCCGGAGAAAGCCGGTTTTATCCGTCAACGGAGAGTTTTCTGGCGCAGGTGAAATCCTCGATGTTTACCGATCAGGCCGTTTTGCTCAAAGGGTCCCGGGAGTTCCGGTTTGAGAACATCTCGGCTTTTCTGGAAGAGAAGGCACATCAGACTGTGCTGGAAATTGATCTTAATGCCCTGGTGCATAACCTGAATTATTTCCGTTCCCTAATCCCGGCCGGTACCCGTATCATGGTGATGGTGAAGGCGTTTTCTTACGGCAGCGGATCACATGAAATTGCGGGAGTACTGCAGTTTCACCGGGCGGATTATCTGGCCGTGGCCTATACGGATGAGGCGGTTGAACTGAGAGAAGGCGGTATCACCCTGCCCATCATGGTGATGAATCCCGAGGAGCAGGGTTTCGAGGCCATGATCCGCTACCGGCTGGAACCGGAACTGTACAGTTTCCGGGTGCTGGACCAGTTTCTGGAAGCACTCAGGAAGCAGGGGGAATACCATTATCCCGTGCACATCAAACTGGATACGGGAATGCACCGCCTGGGATTTATGCCCCACGAAACGGAGCAGCTGGTTCAACGGGTGAAAAATACCGACCTGGTCAAGGTGGCCTCGGTCTTTTCCCACCTGGCCGGAAGCGACGATCCTGCCCTGGACGATTTCACGCGGCAGCAGATAGACCTGTTCCGTACCATGTCGGAAAAGATCGCCGGGGAACTGGATTATCCCGTCCTGAAGCATATCCTGAATTCCGGAGGGATCGAGCGTTTTCCGGAAGCCTGCTTCGACATGGTGAGGCTTGGTATCGGATTGTATGGGATCTCATCACAGAATTATCATTCCCTGCAGCATGTGGGTACCCTCAGGTCGGTTATTTCCCAGATCAAACGGGTGGGAGAAGGTGAAACCGTGGGATACAACCGGAGAGGGAAGGCCGGCAAGGGTATGCTGGTGGGAGTGGTCCCGGTAGGGTATGCCGACGGATTGAACAGAAAACTGGGAAACGGAAAGGGAAAGATGCTGGTGCAGGGGAAGACCGTTCCGCTGGTAGGGGATGTATGCATGGATATGTGTATGATCGACGTGACAGGATTGAATGTGAAGGAAGGCGATGAAGTGATCATTTTCGGGAAACAGCTTCCGGTAAGCCTGCTGGCCGAATGGATCGGTACCATCCCTTATGAGGTTTTAACCTCCATATCATCCAGGGTAAAACGGGTTTATTATCATGAATAACCGGATGCTTAAAGGAAAGCTATGCCAGAACTTTCGGTGGTGATCATTACGTACAACGAGGAAAAGAACCTGCCCCGCTGTCTGGAATCGGTGCAGGGAGTGGCGGATGACATTGTGGTGCTGGATTCCTACTCTACCGACCGGACAGAACAGATGTGCAGGGAATACGGCGCCAGATTCTTCAGGCATCCTTTTCTGGGGCATGTGGAACAGAAGAACCTGGCCATCTCCCTGGCACGCTACCCGCGGATTCTTTCGCTCGATGCCGATGAGGCCCTCAGTCCCCGTCTCAGGGAAAGTATCCTGGAAGTAAAGCACCACTGGACCCACGACGGATATTATTTTAACCGGAAAGCCAATTACTGCGGAAAATGGATACGGTTCGGAAGCTGGTACCCTGACAGGAAGCTCCGGCTGTGGGACAGCCGGAAGGGGGCCTGGAGAGGATTAAATCCGCATGACCGGTTCAGTTTTTACCGCCAGGCGAAGAAAAAGTTGCTGAAAGGTGATCTGCTGCATTATTCCTATTACTCGGGGGAAGAGCATCTGAAGCAGGTGCGCCGTTTTTCCGATATACTGGCAGCTGCCTATTACCGCTCGGGGAAAACGGCAGGGATTTTCAGACGGTTCTTTCATCCGGTATGGAGATTCTTCCGTGATTTTGTACTGAAGATGGGGTTTCTCGACGGAAAGGCAGGCTGGCATATTGCCCGTTATGCCATGCTGGAAACCTACCTGAAATACCGTAAGCTCAGGGAACTTTACCGAAGACCGGAGCGGGATGAACCCGAAAGGGTATGTTTGTTCAACGGTATTTCCAGCTGGGGAGGAGGGGAAAAATGGCATTACGATGTGGCCAGGAAACTGAATGCAAAGAACTATCCCATCCTGGTTATTACGGGCTGGAAAAGCGAGTTGAATTACAGGATCAGGAAGACCGGCCTGAATACCCTGGAAATGCGCGTCACGAATTTCAGCTTTCTGAATATTCCCAAAATGCTGCGACTGAAACGCATTTTCAGAAACCAGCAGGTGAGCACGGTGATTATCAACCAGTCGGCCGATCTGAAGCTGGCCGGACCGGCTGCCAAAATGGCCGGAGTGGAAAGAATTATATACAGGAGGGGAAGTGCCATTCCTGTGAGGAATACCCTGTCGAACCGCTTTCTGTTTGGCCGGATCGTTAACCAGGTCATAGCCAATTCGGAAGAAACCATGCGTACTTTGCTGGAGAAAAACAGCCGGCTGATTGACCGGCAACATATCCGGGTGATCTATAACGGAATTGATCTGGATGAATACGACCGGGCTTCTGTGAAGCAGGTTTTCAGGGAGGACGGATTGCTGATGCTGGGTAACGCGGGCAGGTTGTCGTACGAAAAAGGTCATCATTACCTCATAGAACTGGCCGTGAGGCTGAAAGAAACGGGTATACCCTTTCGTATTTTGATTGCGGGTACCGGTGAACTGGAAGGCCCGTTGAAACAACGTGCCCGGAAACAGGGAGTCGACCAATACATCCGTTTTCTCGGGTTTGTGGAGAATATGAAAGCCTTCTACCGTTCCATTGATATTTTCCTGCTTACATCCCTGTGGGAGGGATTTGGTTATGTAATGGTGGAAGCCATGGCTGGGAAGATTCCGGTGGTGGCTTTTGACGTGGGTAGCTCGTCAGAGATCGTGTTGCATGAAAAAACCGGTTATATTGTTCCCGGAAGAGATATCGGTGTTATGGCCGGCAGGGTGATGGAATTATATCATAATTCCGACCTTCACCGGCAAATGGGTGCGGAAGGAAGAAAAAGGGTGGAGGAGGTATTTCATATTTCCCGGGGTATCAAGCAGGTGGAGAATCTGTTGGTGGCCGGCAGAAAAGAAAATGATCGCGGAAGGAGCGGGCCATAATATGCAAAACTTCCCTGCGGGTCTGTTTATCGAGGTGGGAGGGTCCCGTGGGGGTGTTGTTGGCATCCACAATGTAGATCCTTCCGTCGTCGCGATTCCTCAAAATATCCAGTTCTCCGTATTCCAGACCGATGCGTCGGGCAAATTTCCTGATCTGTTCCAGTTCACGGTCTGAAAATACCGTGTCGGGAGATACAATTTCCGTGTGTTTCTTCAAATGCGGGAATTTCAGGTAACTGCCGAACCGGTTATCCGCCGGTTTGTATTTCAGATAGGCCAGAGGGATTTCTTCTTCAAATACGGGGATTCGGATATCTTCCACGATCCCCGGTTCGCACTCGTTATTGATCAGTATCTGATATACGGCATCCGGTTCAACGGAAGTGACGGGGCATTCGACAACCTGCCCGTCGTGCAGGGCATTCAGGTTGCTTTTCCTGACACAGGGCCCGTGGAACAGGAGCGGATCGATCATGGTCCGGTAACCGAAAATTTCCTGATGCACGTCGTCGATGAAACGTTTGCTGATATCCCTGCAATGGTAATTGATGACCGGCCGACGGGCATGGATCTCTTTCAACAGGGGTATTTCCTGCCGGTAGGTTTCGGTTTCCCAGTGAATGGCCCGGTCGAATTTCTGCCGCGGATTGTTGGTGCGGTTGTATTTCAGAATGCCCATCAGTTTGTATAATACCGAACGTTTGCTCGGGTAGGAAGGGTAAAACAGGAAGGTCTTTACGGTATGCCCGTTCTGTAAATAAAGCTTCAGGAATCTGATCCTGTAAATAAAATCCTCCAGGAGCCGCTTGGGTAGCGGCACTCCCTTCCGGTATCGGTTGATAATGCACATGCTGGAATGGTGATTCTTAACCCAGTTCGCTGATCCTTTCCAGCCTTTTCAGATCAAGGATTTTGATTTTTCTGCCGTCAATGTTGATCACGTTCTCACTGGCGAAAGTAGACAGAGTGCGGATGGCATTGGAAGTGGTCATATTGGAAAGATTGGCAATGTCCTCACGGGAAAGGTACACTTTGATGGTCATATTGTCTTCCTCGAATCCATAGGTATCTTTGAGGAAGAGTAACGACTCTGCCAGTCTTCCTCTGATGTGTTTCTGGGTAAGGGATACCGTGCGGGTATTGGAGAAGCCCAGCTCGGTAGCCATTTTCTTTATGATGCTCAGGGCCAGCTCGTTGTTGCTTTTCAGTACTTTGAAGAGACTTTCTTTTTCAATCAGGCAGATGGTGGAATCTTCCAGGGCGACCGATGTCCCATTGTAATTTTCACCGGCGAAAAGGGCACGGTACCCTATAAAGCCACCGGGTTTCACCATTCTGACGATCTGTTCTCTTCCCCCGACTCCTTCCTTGAAGATCTTGACCTTGCCCGAGGCCAGGCTCAGCAGACCGGCCGGCTTATCACCTTCTTTATAGATCAGCTCTCCCTTTTTGTAGGTGGTGCATGTCATGGATTGATAAATGATGCCCCTTTCCTCATCGGTCAGAAGGCTGAAAATGGATTTGGGATCATCCAGCAACCTTACAATTGTTTGGTCTATATCTGTCATTATACCAGATAATTTTGTGTTTAAAAACATACAAATGTATAATTTTTTTGTGGTTAAACAGGTATAAAAGTTTTTTTGCTTTCTATTGATCGTTCCAAATGTATCTGGCCGACAGTGGGATTCTTCTTCCAAACCCGAATGCCTTGGATGATATCCGGAGAATGGGCGGAGCCTGGTACCTTTTGTGTTCGCTGAGATTGACCAAACGGGTAATACGTCTGACCAGTTTCTGGTCGAATCCGGCCTGTACGATCTCCTGCGGGGATAACTGCTGTTCAATGAAGTGGTAGAGCACCTGATCCAGTAACTCATATGGGGGCAGTGAATCGGTGTCTTTCTGGTCTTCCCTCAGTTCGGCCGAAGGGGGCTTTTCGATAACCGATCGGGGAATGATCTCACCGTTCCGGTTGATATACCGGGCCAGCTTATAAACATCGGTTTTGTACACATCGCCCAGCACCGATAATCCGCCGCACATATCCCCGTAAAGGGTGCCGTATCCTACGGCTGTTTCGCTCTTGTTGGAAGTGTTCAGCAGGATATAGCCGAATTTGTTAGCCAGGGCCATGAGCAGAACAGCCCTGATGCGGGCCTGAATGTTCTCTTCGGTTACATCGGCAGGCATTCCTTTAAACACGGGGGCCAGTAATTCTTCGAAATCGCCGAATATTTTCTCAATGGACAGTGTGTTGCCCGTAACTTTCATGCTATCAGCCAGTATTCCGGCATCGGAAAGGGATTGCTCGGAGGTATACCGGGAAGGCAAAATCAGTACATGCACATTTTCGGGTCCCAGGGCTTCTGCTGCTATGGCCAGCACCACGGCCGAGTCAATTCCGCCCGAAAGTCCCAGAATGGCTTTTTTCAGGCTGTTTTTCAAGAAATAATCGCGGATACCCAGTACCAGCGCCTGATGGATAAGGGGGATAGGGTCTTCTTCCTGTATTTCCAGCGGAGGCAGTTTCAGGGTTTGTTCCCAGTCCAGATGCCTGATGTCTTCCCTGAAACGGGCCAGTTCCGTTACCGGTTGACCGTGTTCGTTGACAACCAGCGAGGCTCCCTCAAAGATCAGCTCCGTCTGGGCTCCGGTCTGGTTGACATAAATGACAGGAATACCATACTGACGTGATTTGCTGATGAAGATTTCGCGTTTGGCTTTAATTTTGTGGCAGGAAAAAGGAGAGGCCGCCATGTTTACGATGAGGCCGGGCCTGAATGCCGCCAGTTTTTCCATTGGCGATACGGGGTAAAGCCGGTTTTTACCGAATACCTGCTCCACAGGCTGCTCGTCCCACAGGTCTTCACAGATGGTAACCGCAATGCGCACACCTTTGAAATCCAGAATATTGAACTGAGTGTTGGGTTCAAAGTACCGGTATTCATCGAATATGTCATAGGTAGGGAGCAGGGTTTTATGAAAAACCTGTCTTACTTCACCCTGATAAAGAAAATAAGCCGAATTGAAGAGGTTTTTCCCGGCAGGAGCGGGGTTATGGGTAGGTGCGCCCAGCAGGATACCGACCGTTCCGGTGGCCTGTGCAATTTTGTTGATTTCTTCCCGGCAACGGTCAATGAATTCTTTTCTTTCCAGCAGGTCGAGGGGAGGATAACCGCACACGGCCATTTCAGGGAAAATGACCAGGTCGGACCCCGCGGAAGCCGCTTCCCGGATCACTTCCAGGATTCTTTGGGTGTTCCGGGAAAAATTCCCGATGTACGGATTGATCTGTGCCAGTGTGATCTTCATGTTTAGAAAAGTATTCCTGCCCTGATCGCTATGTTTTTGGCATACGTTTGTTCATTTTTCCTGGTGGTGATGGGCGTGATCCCTCCGTGGAACACCATCCCGATAACCAGGGCTGTATTCCCTCCCAGGTTGTATTCCGCACCTCCACCCACCTGGTAGCCCAGGTTCAGCCAGGGAATCTCTTCACGTATATCAGCATCCACCAGCGATTCGGGTTCACCTTTTGCTTCGGCTTTGATGCGAAAGCGGGGCACCATACCGATGGTGAAATAAAAGGTGGTGTATCCTATTTCGTCGGTCTTGAATTTCAATCCCAGAGGAACACCGATCTGCTGGATCCCCTGTATCAGAGGGATTCCGGCCGGAAGGGTATCGGTTCCCAGGCTGGTGCGCACAGGAATGGTATCGGCAAACAACAGCCGGCCTCCCGATTGCTGTATAAAAATTCCGGTATGGAAGGCATACCGGTAGGCAAAAAAACGGTCAATGTCCAGTCCTCCCCTGATGCCTAGCCTGATACCGTCGTTGTCGGCCTTCTGACCAGTACTGAACCAGCTTACCATGGGATCGACATGGATCCCGAAAGTGGTATTCTGAGCCCGGACGGGACAGACGGATATCCATAAAGCTGCCCAAACGGGCAGTAACCAGTGCAGGGTCTGTTTCATAACAATGTATGCAATGGATACGGCACAAAAATATAAAAATAGTGATTGTTCCGGAACCGGTAGCTTCGGTTTGTGTCCGGTTCAGCATGAATGGATATTCTTTTTACATTTGTTCACCCGGTGAACATATAAATCATACAGGAATGAAGAAAATACCTGCCGTGATATTGATTGTGCTTGTTCTGGGCACCGCCTGCAAACGAAACCGGTTGAAAGTAGACATATCAGGAATTGAGCTGGAGATGCGGATCGACCGGTTTGAACGGGCTCTGTTTTCCATCCCTCCCGACAGCCTGGAGGAAGAACTGCCTGGCTTGTATACGCGGTATGGAAGGTTTTTGGAGCGCTTCAGTACGGTGATTAATATCGGATTACCCGGAGACCCTGGTTATCCGGAGTATCTGCGTTCTTTCGTGACCGATTCGATGGTGCGGGAAGTATACAGGGTGGTGGAGAACACGTTTCCTGATCTTTCGTGGCAGCAAGAAGCTCTGGAAAATGCATTCAGGCATTATCTTTATTATTTTCCCGAACGAGAGGTTCCGGAGGTATACAGTTATATTTCGGGCTTCAATCATTCCCTGATTATTGACCGGGGTATTCTGGGAATTGGTCTTGACAAGTACCTTGGAAGGGATACCGAATATTACCCCATGCTGGGCCTGCCCCGGTACATGCGTGACAAAATGGAACCGCAACGTATTCCATTCGACTGCATGTATTACTGGGCATCCACCGAGTTTCCTTTTCGTGATTCTGTCAACAATGTGTTATGCAACATGATATACCGGGGTCAGTTGCTTTATTTTAGCGAAGCCATGTTCCCGGCTGAGCCCGATTCACTGATTATAGGATATTCTCCCGTACAGATGGAATGGGTGAAGGAGAATGAGGAGGCCATGTATACGTATCTGGTAGAAAACCGGTTGCTGTTCGACCAGAGCTCCCTGGCCATTTCCAAGCTGGTGAATGATGCTCCGTTTACTCAGTATTTTTCAACCGAATCGCCCGGGCGTTGCGGAGCCTGGCTGGGCTGGCAAATTGTCAGGTCGTATATGAAGAACCATTCGGGGATCACCCTCCCTGAGCTGATGGCCGACACCGATTACCAGCAGATTTTTTCCCGTTCGGGTTATCATCCCTGATTATTCACCGGGGGAAGGAAAAAAAAAGCTGCTCCTGAGAGCAGCTCTTTTTATGGAGTGTTATCCGCATCAGTCAGCTGGATGAATAGCCTCCACCGGGCAAACATCTGCGCAGGCTCCACAATCCGTGCATAAATCGGGGTCGATCTTATAGATGTCCCCTTCCGAGATGGCCTCTACCGGACATTCATCGATGCAGGTGCCGCATGCGGTACATTCGTCTGTGATTACGTATGCCATGATATTTGAGTTTTGAATAGAGTTAAAAAAAGATAAATAA
>DQWH01000208.1 GCA_011042635.1 Bacteroidota bacterium
ATGTATCCGATCGTATCGCGCCTTTGAAATGGAGAACATCATAAGCGACCTGAGGTTTGCCATTGATGAGTCCTTCCGGAAGAACGACATCCGTATCCCCTTTCTGCGGCATGATGTGCATCTGTTCCGTCCGGCAGAATGACCTCTGCCGGGCGATCTTTCATAAGCCGGCTACCGTTTTTTTCGCGGCAGCAGAAAATCGGCCTTCGATTCCTCATTTCTGATCAGTCTGCCGATGTTTTTCTGATGGGTGAGGATCAGTACCACAGCAATCAGGATGGAGAAGATGATCATGGAAAGTAGCGGTGTGCGGAATACGAAGATGACCAGAACAGGGTAGGAGACGCCTGCCAGAATGGAACTGAGCGACACATACCTGCTGAGGAAGAGGGTGAGGAAGAATACTCCCGCACAGATCAGGGTGATGATCGGATGAAGGGCTATCAGGATGCCGGTCATGGTTGCCACTCCTTTGCCACCCCGGAAACCTGCAAAAACCGGGAATATATGTCCCACTACCGACAGGATGCCCAGAAGAAGCTGAAGTCTTACATAACCTTCCGGTGTGACGGGTGCCTCGGGAAGCAGTGTGATCAGCTTCACGGCCAGAAATCCCTTCAGAACATCCACTATCAATACGGGTATTCCTGCCTTAAAGCCCAGTACGCGAATGGTATTGGTGGCGCCCGCATTTTTACTGCCGTGATCCCTGATGTCCAGCCCGAAAAACAACCGTCCTATCCATACGGCGGTGGGAATGGATCCCAGAAGATAGGCCCCGGTCAGTATCAAAACATACCACATCCAGTCCATAACTGTTTCTACATAGAAATCAAGAAGTACAAATTACTGCAAAAATCCTTTTCAAGGCAAATATATTCCCCCTCGTGGGATCCATACCTGTAAAGGAAGAAATCCGTGATCCGGGTTTCCGGCAGGCCGGTTATTTACCCGGACACTGGCGGACAATGCTTTCGCTGATGTCCTGGTTTCCGTATGCCCTGTCGAAATGATCGCTGAACTGCCGGGCCAGCTTGTTAGCCGTGACGGCATACGCCTGTTTGTCCGACCAGGTATTTTCAGGTACCAGCATTTCTGCCGGCACACCCGGACAGGTGCGCGGAATATCCACATGGAAGCGTTCGTCGGTGATGTATCCCACCCTTTCCAGCTCCCCGTTCAGAGCGGAATTCACCATTTTGCGCGTCAGGGTAATATCGATCCTTTTGCCTGTTCCGTAAGCTCCTCCGCTCCATCCGGTGTTGATGAGGTAAACCCGGGTGTTGTGTTTCTCCATTTTCTCACCCAGCATGGCCGCATATACGGCAGGTTTTGCCGGCATGAAAGGTTGCCCGAAGAAACGGGAAAAAGTGGCCTGGGGCTCGGTAACCCCCGTTTCGGTGCCTGCCAGCTTGCTGGTGTATCCCATCAGGAACCACAACATGGCCTGATCCTTGTCCAGCCGCGAAACGGGAGGCAGCACCCCGTAAGCGTCGGCGGTGAGGAACAGGATGGTGGACGGATGACCGGCAACCGATGATTCCTTGATGTTTTTCAGGTAGGTAAGAGGATAGGAAGCCCTGGAGTTTGGAGTGAGCCGGTCGTCGTGGAAATCGAACCGGCCATTGGGATAGATCATGGCGTTTTCCACAATGGCGCCATGACGGTATACATCATCGGGATGCATCACGGCATCGTAAATATCGGGTTCCTTCTCCGGATCGATGTCGATCATTTTGGCGTAACACCCGTTTTCGAAATTGGCAATGCCGGTTTCCGACCAGCCGTGCTCGTCGTCGCCCAGCAGGGACCGGGAAGGATCGGCCGAGAGGGTGGTTTTGCCGGTACCCGAAAGCCCGCGCAGCAGGGCGGTTTCTCCGCCACTGCCTGCGTTGGCGCTGCAATGCAGGGGAAGGATGCCTTCCTGCGGCAGGTAATAGTTCATCACGGTGAACATCATTTTCTTCACGCTTCCCAGGTAGGCCGAACCCACAATCACTCCCACCCGCCGGTCCATATCCATGGCCACCACCAGATCGGATACCCTGCCATCGGGCAGGGTGCGGAGCCGACCCCTGTATTTTTCCGCGTCCAGCTTATGATAGGGCAGGGAGAGTAGGAAGAAGTCCTTTCCTGAAAACACACTGCGTCCTATGTCTTCCGGTACCGGCCTGAACATATTGTCGGCAAACAGGCTGGTCAGAGCATGGTTTGTAACCAACTTAACGGGAAGTGCATAGGTGGCATCGGCTCCGATCACCCGGTCGGTTTCATATACTTCTTCCACTCCGGCCAATTTTTCAAGAGCTTCGTTAAAGATCATATCGAAGGTTTCTTCCGTGATGGGGATATTGTTGGGCGATGTCCAGTCGATATGATCTTCGCTTTCCGGCCTTTTTACTATGACGGTGTCTTTCGGACTCCGTCCGGTCGATTCCGGAGGGGTCCATGTGGCCAGGGCTCCGCCTGCCGATACCAGGGCTTCCCGGTTTTTAATAACCTTATCTATGATATCTCTGCGGGAAAGATTGGTGAGAACCCGCCGGTGATTTTGCAGTGCTTCGGGCAGTATTTTTTTCGGATCCATATAAAAAAGTAGTTATATATAAATAAACTGGTGTATTTTGAACGGGGATAAATTATTTTGTTTCCAGCTCCCTGGCAATAGCCTGGTAAAGAGACCGGCTGACAGGTGTCAACGGCAGCCTCAGGTGGTTTGAAATGATCCCCCGGCTGGACAGCGCTGCCTTGATTCCGGCCGGGTTTCCTTCGGCAAACAGCAGACCGATCAGGGGCAGCAGCCTGTAATGGATCTCCCGGGCCTTTTTCAGGTTCCCCTGAAGAGCCAGTTTGACCATCTCCGACCATTCGGCCGGTAAAACATTGGCCAGTACGGAAATCACCCCGGCACCTCCCAGGGCGATGATGGGCAGGGTAATGCCGTCATCACCAGATATGACCTGAAAACCGGGGGGCGCTTTCCGTATGATCTCCATGATCTGGGAAAAATTCCCCGAAGCCTCCTTCACGGCAACGATATTCTTTATGTCGGTGGCCAGTTGAACCACCGTGTCGGCGGCAAGGTTCGAACAGGTGCGCCCCGGCACATTGTAAAGTATCACGGGAACCGGTGAAGCGGAGGCAATGGTTTTGAAATGCTGGTACAAACCCTTTTGTCCGGGCTTGTTGTAATAAGGCGCTACGGAAAGGATGCCCGCCACGCCGTTCAGGTCGGTGTCCCTGATCTTGCTTACCACAGCCTGTGTGTTGTTGCCGCCTATTCCCACCACTACGGGGATTTTTCCTCCCGCTGTCTCTTTCACGAATTCCAGTAAGGCATGCCGTTCATCCCGGTTCAGGGTAACCGATTCGCCGGTGGTTCCCATCACCACCAGGTAATTTACCCCGCCAGCAAGAAGGTGGCCGATCAATTTTTCCAGTGAAGGAAAATCAACGCTTTCGTCATTTCTGAAAGGAGTGACAATAGCCACTCCGGTACCGGTAAACTGACTGACTGCCATAAGAATACTTTTTTTGTTAAAAAACGGTAAAATGCGGTTTGTTGATCGTGCCCAGGTAATGCATCACCTGCTCGATAAGGTAATCGATGCTGGGGTTCTTTTCCACCTGGATCATCAGATCGTAGTAATTCCTGCCCTTCGGGTAATGGCCAACTTTCAGCTGGGCTGCCGACATGGCCACAATATACTGGAACAGGTAATCGTCCGACATGCTGAGGTCGATCAGAATGTCAAAGGGACGTTTGATAAAGGTCTCCACTTCGGGTTTGACGGGTTTCCTGTACCAGTTGAGGTCTTTTTTCTGGAAAAAAGTAAAATTCTTTTTGAAAAGATACGGGTCGGGCAGCTCTTTTCCGCGGAAATAACCCAGCACCCTGATCTCACTCAGGTGCTTACCCAGGTCTTTGTAAAATGCCTGAACCGAATCGAAATGTTTTGTGTTGGTCGCGTCGAACAGAATACCTGCCGAACCGGCCGTATCCAGGTTATGGACCTTTCTGGTTCTTCTGAGGTGGCGAAGGTTTTTCCGAAGGGTCCAGTGAGCGATTTCGTTTTTCAATCCGGCGAACATTTTCACAATGCAATTATACGAAAAATCAGCGGGGTCTCCGCGGCTGAATATTCTTCTTTTTTCCGGTTCATTGTTTGCCGATCATATCCATGAGTTCCTCTTCGATGATAATTTTCACCCCCAGCTTTTCTGCCTTTTCCCGCTTGGCGGGACCCATATTTTCGCCGGCTACCAGGAAATCGGTATTCCCGCTTACCGAACCGGCATTTTTTCCTCCGTGCTGCTCTATCAATTCTTTGATCTCTTCCCGCGAATGGTTCCTGAAAGTGCCTGTAATGACAAAGGTTTTTCCTTCCAGCACATTCGACCTTCCCGCCCTTTCTTCTTCACGGATGCAGAAGTTAACGCCGGCTTCCTTCAGCCGGCTGATCAGTTCCCTGTTGGCGGGCTGGTTGAAGAAATCTGCAATGCTCCCCGCAATCCGTTCCCCGATTTCCCCGATTTCCATCAGTTCTTCCCGGGTTGTACCGGCCAGCCTGTCAATATCTCCGAAATGGCGTGCCAGCTTTTTCGCCACGGTTTCACCCACGTAACGTATTCCCAGGGCATACAGGCTGCGCTCGAAAGGGGTGTTTTTCGAACGTTCGATATTTTCCAGAATATTGGCAGCCGATTTTTCTCCCAGTCTTTCCAGAGGGACCAGTTGTTCCTTTTTCAGCTTGTACAGGTCGGCAGCATTGGAAATCAGTTTGTTCCGGTAAAGCAGTTCCACGGTTTCCTCTCCCAGGCTCTCGATATCCATGGCCCGCCGGCTGATGAAATGAATGATCTTTCCCGTGATCTGCGGCGGACATCCTGCTTCATACGGACAGTAATACCGGGCCTCCCCTTCGGGCCTGACCAGTTTTGTTCCGCATTCCGGACAATGGGTCGGGAAAGTTAAGGGCTGGCTGTCAGGGGTGCGCTGGCTGGGATCCACCCCCGTAATCTTGGGAATGATCTCGCCCCCTTTTTCCACCATTACCATATCGCCCAGCCTGACGTCGAGCAGTTCGATCTGGTCGGCATTGTGCAGACTGGCCCTTTTGACCGTGGTGCCTCCCAGACGGACGGGTTCCAGGTTGGCTACCGGCGTGATCGCCCCCGTGCGCCCTACCTGAAAATCGACCGACACCAGGCGGGTAACGGCCTGCTCGGCCTGGTATTTATAAGCGATGGCCCAGCGCGGGTTTTTTGCGGTAAAACCCAGGGATTTTTGCTGCGCCAGGGAATTGATCTTGACCACTACCCCGTCGGTATCGTAGGGAAGTTCATGGCGTTTTTCTTCCCACACGTCAATAAAGGAAAATATTTCATCGGTCCCGGAACACAGACGTATGTGGGGAGGGATTCTGAAACCCCATTCCCGTGCTGCTTCCAGATTTTCAAAATGGGTATTGCAGGGCAGGTTTTCACCCAGCAGATAATAGAGAAAACAATCGAGCGGCCGGCGGGCCACCAGCGAGGAGTTCTGTAGCTTGAGGGTGCCGGCGGCGGCATTGCGGGGGTTGGCGAAAGGTTGTTCTCCTGCTTCCAGCCTTTCCTGGTTCAGCCGGTTGAATCCGTCACGGGGCATGTAGATCTCCCCCCTGATCTCAAACTTTTCCGGATATCCTTTTCCTTTCAGTTTCAGCGGGATGCTTCGGATAGTCCGTACATTGGCGGTTACATCGTCGCCCTGTTCCCCGTCGCCCCGGGTAACGGCCAGTACCAGCCGGCCGTTTTCATAGCGCAGACCAATGGCTGTACCGTCGTATTTCAGTTCGCATACATATTCTACTTTGCCGGAAAGACTTTTTCGCACACGCCTGTCAAAAGCCGTTACCTCTTCCCGGCTGTAGGTATTGGCCAGTGAAAGCATGGGGTAGTTGTGCTTTACCTGACTGAATTCCCGGGTCCTGTCATCGCCTACCCGGCGGGTGGGCGAGTCGGGATCGGCATACCGGGGGAATTTCTTCTCCAGTTCTTCCAGTTCTTTCATGAGCTGGTCGTACTGGTAATCGGAAATAACCGGCTCGTTTTTTACGTAATACAGGTAATTGTGTTCGTCCAGTTCCCTGCGCAGCTGGGTGATCCGTTCCAGGGCCTCTTTTTCGTTCATGCGGAATGATTTTCTTTGCGAATATAGTGAAAGAGTTTCAATGAAGGAGGGGAGTGAGTATGCCTGTTCCCTGTCTTTCCGATTTCCGGACATTCCGACTCCCCGGTTCCCTCAGAGGCATTCCGGATGAAAATGAGGATTCGTCAGGATGACTCCAACAGAGGCAGATTTTAACATAGTTTGGTATTGGAAGGGTTTCCGTGGTTCCGGTACCATTTCAGGGGCTGTTTTTCCCTGCGAATCTTTTTCCGTTACATCCTGATTCGCCACAAAGACCAAAGAATTCATGACGGAAAATATGCTCCCATTTTCGCATGAGTCTCACCGGATTTCCCGACTCACCGACTCACCAACTTACCGCTTCCCCGCCAATTATTTCTGAACCCTGGTTCCTGTCCACGAAAAAAACAACTTCCTGCCGATGCGGCATTTTTATCCGGCAGATTTGAGTATTATTGGTGAATTGTATATTTTCGTAGCTCGACCTGTTGTATGCTCTTGCTTTAGGGTTTATATTACCTGGTTGTGGAAAAAATGCGGGAAACCCATGAAAACGAATGACCCTAAGTCGCTTGTTCAGAATGAACAAAACGGAGCTCCGGAAGGAGCTGCCGGTGATGAAATGAAACAGAACGACGCTCCTGCGGAACAGGAGGGGAAAACGAAGGAACCTGACGTTTCCGGAGAAACTTCTCCCACAGCCGGTTCTTCTCTTCCTGAAACGGAAGATACGGAAATGAAATTCCCCGGAGAACCGGCTGAAGGAATTGCTCCGGCAGAACCTTCCGCTACCCCGGAAGAGGAACCCGGCGACAAGCCGGAAGAACCGGCAGATGAACAACCTGAGGAACAGCCGCAAGTTGTTGAGGAAGAAAAGGAAGAGGCAGAAGAAAAGAAACCCGCTGAAAAGGCGGCAGGGGAGAAGGAGCAGGAAAAAGAATACGAAAAAGAGGAAAAACAGGGAGAAAGTGAAGAAGGAGCCGGGGAAGAAGAGAAGAAAGAAGAGGAGAAGAAAGAAGAGGAGAAGAAAGAAAAAAAAGAGGATTACGAAGGCATTACGGTGGAGCCGGTGGATTATTCACACCATACCAAGGACGAACTGATCGATGTGCTGAAGATATTGCTGGAAACCAAGCCTGTACAGGAGATCCTGGATGATGTGGAAAGCATCAAAGTGAATTTCTACAAAAAGCACCGGGCAGAGGTGGAGCGCCTGCGCAAGAAATTCATTGAAGATGGGAATCCCGAGGAAGATTTCGCTCCCGCCCCCGATCCCAGGGAAGAGGAACTCAAGAACCTGTACAAACGTTTCAGGAGCCTGCGCGCTGAAATGAACAAACAGATGGAAGTGCAAAAGCAGGAAAACCTGAAAAAGAAATATGAGGTGATCGGCGAGATCGAAGCGCTGATCAACAGCGAGGAATCCATCAACAAAACCTTCCAGGATTTCCGGGAGCTTCAGGCCCGCTGGAGAGAGATCGGTCCGGTGCCGCAGCAGCATGTGAAGAACATGTGGGAGAACTACCACTACCAGGTGGAAAGGTTTTACGATTATATCAAGATCAACAAGGAACTGCGCGATCTGGACCTGAAAAAGAACCTGGAAGCCAAGCTCGGGCTGTGTGAACAGGCTGAAGCACTGCTGGACGAGCCCAATGTGGTGAAGGCTTTCAGGGAACTGCAGGCCTTACACGACCAGTGGCGGGAGATCGGACCGGTTCCCGGCGAAAACCGGGAAGAGATATGGGAGCGGTTCAAGGCGGCCACAACACAGATCAACAAAAGACACCAGGATCATTTTGTGAAGCTCAAGGAAGAACAGAAAAAGAACCTGGAAGCCAAGGAGGAACTCTGCAAACAGGTGGAAGCCATCCTGGAAAAGGAATACAAAACGCCCCGGGAATGGGAGAATGCTTCCCATACGGTGATCGGGATACAGAAAACCTGGAAAACCATCGGGTTCGCCCCCAAAAAACACAATGCAAAAATATACAAAAGGTTCCGCGAAGCCTGCGACAAATTCTTCAAAGCCAAGAGGGCATTTTACTCTGCCTACAAAGAAGAACAGAAAAAGAACCTGCATCTGAAAACCGAACTGTGTGAGCAGGCCGAAGCTCTGCAGGACAGCACCGACTGGAAGAACACCACCGAAGTGCTGATCGAACTGCAGAAAAAGTGGAAGGAGATAGGTCCGGTACCCCGTAAACAGGCCGATGCGGTATGGAAAAGGTTCAGGGAGGCCTGCGACCGTTTCTTCCGGAATAAATCGAAACATTTTGCCGGAAAGGAACAGGATTTCGCCCGGAACCTGGAAGAGAAGCTGAAGCTTCTGGAAGAGATAGAGAGCTACGAGCCCGGAGATGACGTCAGAGCCGGAATGGAACAGGCAAAGGAATTTCAGGAACGCTGGAATTCCATCGGTTTTGTTCCCGCATCGAAAAAGGATGACGTGCAGAACCGTTTCCGCCGTGCCATCAATAAACTGTTCGACCGCCTTCAGGTGGACGACAGCAAGAAAAACATACTTAAATACCGGAACCGGCTGGAAAATATAAAGGATTCGGGCCGGGGCGATTACAAAATGCAACAGGACCGGGATAAGTTCATCAACAGGATCAAACAACTGGAAAACGATATTGTACTGTGGGAAAACAATATCGGGTTTTTTGCCCGTTCTGAGAATGCCGATGTCATGATCCGTGATGTGCAGAACAAAATCGAGAACGCCCGCGATGAGATCAGGATCCTGGAAGAAAAAGTCAGGCTGATCGACCGGTATGACAACGACGAATTATAGGAAACATGCCATTTACCAACATCAAATTTTAAACCATTGTCGCCAACCAAGTTCATTTTTGTTACAGGAGGAGTGACCTCCTCTCTGGGGAAAGGTATTATTTCATCCAGCCTGGCCAAACTGCTCCAGGCCCGCGGCTACCGGGTCACCATCCAGAAGCTTGACCCTTACATCAATGTGGACCCGGGCACCCTTAATCCGTACGAGCACGGCGAGTGTTATGTCACCGAAGACGGAGCCGAAACAGACCTCGACCTGGGCCATTACGAAAGGTTCCTGAACGTGCCTACTTCACAGGCCAACAACGTGACCACCGGACGTATCTACCAGTCGGTGATCAATAAGGAGCGCCGCGGCGATTACCTGGGAAAAACGGTACAGGTCATTCCCCATATCACCGATGAAATCAAACGGCGTATCAAACTCCTGGGCCAGAAACACAAATTCGATGTGGTGATTACCGAGATAGGCGGAACGGTAGGCGACATCGAATCGCTGCCTTACATTGAAGCCGTACGTCAGCTCAAATGGGAACTGGGTGTGTCGAATACCCTGGTGATCCATCTTACCCTGGTGCCTTTCCTGGCCGCGTCGGGCGAGTTGAAAACCAAACCCACCCAGCATTCGGTGAAAGCCCTGCTCGAGAACGGGATCCAGCCCGATGTGCTGGTGCTGCGCACGGAAAAGACCCTGAGCGAGGATATCCGCCAGAAAGTGGCCCTGTTCTGCAACGTGAACATCGATTCGGTGATCGAGTCGATCGACGTTTCCACCATTTATGAAGTGCCGCTCCTCATGCGCCGCGAGAAGCTGGATGTCACCGTACTCAGGAAGCTCCGCCTGCGGGTGAACCAGGAACCGCAACTCGACCGCTGGGAAGCCTTTGTCAACCGCCTGAACCATCCGAAACACTGCGTGAAGGTCGCCCTCGTGGGCAAATACGTCGAGTTGAAAGATTCCTATATGTCCATTATGGAATCGGTGGTGAAGGCCGGCGCCGTGAACGAATGCGAGGTGCAGCTCGACCGGATCTACTCGGAAGATATTAACGAAGGGAATGTATGTTCCCTGCTCAAATCCTACCGGGGAATCCTGGTGGCTCCGGGATTCGGTCACCGGGGCATCGAGGGGAAGATCCTGGCCGTGCAGTATGCCCGCGAACACAAGATACCCTTCTTCGGTATCTGCCTGGGCATGCAGTGCGCGGTGATCGAGTTTGCCCGGAATGTGCTGGGTTACAAAGATGCTCATTCAACGGAAATGACCCGCAAGACACGGCATCCCGTTATCGACCTCATGGAGGAACAGAAGGGCGTGACCGAAAAGGGGGGGACCATGCGTCTGGGATCCTATCCCTGCGTGGTGAAAGGGAAATCGCTGGTGTATAAAGCCTACGGCATGAAAGAGATCAGTGAGCGCCACCGGCACCGGTACGAGTTCAACAACAAATACATGGAAGGGTTTGACAGGGCCGGTATGAAAGCCGTGGGGATCAACCCCGATAACGATCTGGTGGAGATTATGGAACTGAACGGCCATCCCTGGTTCGTAGGGGTGCAGTTCCACCCCGAGTACCGCAGTACGGTTGAAAATCCGCATCCCCTTTTCGTTCATTTTGTTAAAGCGGCCCTGGATTTGGAATTGGGAGGAAAATGAGGTTATTTTGCGCATGATTTTTTGAAAACCGGGTTATGGACAGAAATACCTTATACGGATTGTTAATGATCGCCCTGATATTCATAGGGTTCAGCTATTACAATTCATTACAGACCAAAAAGGCATACGAGAAGGAGATCGTTACGGCCGATTCCCTGTTCCGTGCGGAAAATTTTGAGGAAGCCATGGTGCATTACCGCCGGTCGCTTCAATACCGCCGCAACGACGAACATGCCTTCAGCCGCGTCCGGCATATCGACAGTCTGTTTAGCCTGACCCGGCCGGGCCGTGACACTCTCCGTACCGACAGCCTGATCGCCGGGGCGCCGGCCGAAACAAAAACCTCCCAACCCGTGGCAGCAGAGCCGGAAGAAATCACCGACCTGGAGGGGCGATACGGGGGATTTGCCAGAGCAGCCCGCGGAGAAAACCGGTTTGTGGTGGTGGAGAACGACCTGATGAAAATAACCTTTTCTACCCGGGGCGGAAGAGTATATTCCGTGGAACTGAAGGAATTCAAAACCTGGGACGAACGTCCCCTGATCCTGTTCAACGGCGACAGCACATATTTCGGACTGAATTTCTTCGCAGCCAACCGCACCATCTCTACCAACGAC
>DQWH01000065.1 GCA_011042635.1 Bacteroidota bacterium
AATACTGATGGTGGGCGGCGCGTTCATCCTCGTGGGGTTTGCCCTTTTCCTGGGAATAAGCAGGCTGCGCAGCAACCTGCGGAAAGAACCGGCAGAAGACGAGTTTTCGAAGAAAATCATGACCCGTGCTTCTTCCCTTTCCTATTACATTTCCCTTTACCTCTGGCTCGTGCTCATGTACCTCAGCGACAAAACCCGCCTGGAATGCCATACCCTGATCGGGGCCGGGATCATGGGTATGGCCCTGGTCTTTTTCCTGAGCTGGGTGGGGATGAAACTTTCCCGGACCGGCCATGAATAACCGGATCAGGGAATTACGGGCCCGCCATAACCTCTCCCAGCTGGAACTTGCGCAAAAAGTAGGGGTAAGAAGGGAAACCATTGTATTCCTGGAAAAGGGAAAGTACAACCCCTCGCTCAGGCTGGCCCACGATATTGCCCGGGTATTCGGCCTGCCCGTAGAGGAAGTTTTCCTGTTCCGTGACGATGAATGAAAAGATCATTATCGGAGTTTCCGGATGGCATCCGGGATGAAAATATTTCGGCCGGAAATTCGTTGTTTTATTAAATCAGTTGTTTCATGAAAACTGTTCTGCCTTCTTTGTTTGTTTTGATCATTCTGTTTTCATCCTGCGGAGGGGTAAAGAAAACCGCTGTCCCCGGGGATGCGCAACCGGCCCTCGTTCCTGCCGAACCGGCTCCACCCGTTGAGAACGTAACGGATGATTCCATTCCCGAAGTGGAAGAAAAGCTGGTCACCTTCAACGAAATACCGCCCGACCTCTCCCGGTATTTTGTCATTATCGGCAGTTTCCGCAACCCGGAAAATGCCGCCCGGTATCAGGAGATAATCAGGGAAGACGGATTTCAGTCCACCCTCCTGAAGAACGAGGAAGGACTGATCAGAATATCGGTTCTGGCCACGAACGACATTTCAGAGGCACGGGCCGAAATCCGTCGTATCCGTTCCGCCTTCCCGAAGTATTTCGATACCTGGCTGCTCATGCAGAAACGCTAGCCAGCTAAACACAACCCTTCCATTCCAAATCCTACCCCACGGGCTCCAGTCCTGTCCGTACCAAACCATTTCTTTCATTATCTTTAACCCGAAATACAAGTAGCATGAAGGTATACAAGTTTGGCGGCGGGGTGCTGAAGGATGCCGGCGACATGCGGCGGCTGATCCCTCTGATGAAAAAGGAAAAAGGTCCCCTGGTGGTCGTGGTGTCTGCTTTCGGAAAAACCACCAATGCACTGGAAAAGGTAGCGGAAAACTATTACGGAAAAACGGGACAGGCTGCCGTTATCCTGTCGGATATCAGAAAGATGCATGAAGAAATGGCACAGGAATTATTCCCCGGAGGGGAAGATGAAGCATTCCGCCAGCTATCGGGTGTTTTTGGTTCCCTGGAAACATTCATGGCCCGCCCGCCACGGGGATCCTTCCACCGGATATACGACCGGATCGTATCGTGCGGAGAGCTGATGTCATCCATTCTGGTAAGCGCCTGGCTCAATCGGAACGGTATACTGAACCGGTGGGTCGACATCCGCGAATGCCTGCTGACCGACGATTGCTTCCGTGACGGGAAAATTCAGTGGGCCGCGTCGGAAGAGCGGGTGAGAAAAATTTTCCTGCCAGAAAAGGCCCGGATCTGTGTCACCCAGGGATTTATCGGAGCCATGGCCGACGGTCACCCCGTGACCCTGGGCAGAGAGGGTTCGGATTACACCGCTGCCGTGCTGGCTGCCATGCTCGATGCCGAAAAGGTCGTGATATGGAAGGATGTGCCCGGAGTAATGAATGCCGATCCGCAGTGGATGAATACGGGTGAAAAACTGGAGGAGATCTCCTACCTTGAGGCCGTGGAACTGTCGTATTACGGAGCCAAGATCATCCATCCGAAGACCATCAAACCCCTGGAGAATAAAAAAATACCGTTGTATGTCAGGCCTTTTCCTGACCCGGAAGCCCCCGGCACCCTCATTCATGAAATTCACCGGAAAATGGACCTGGTACCGGTGTATATCCGGAAGGAAAAACAGGTGCTGATTACCGTGCTGCCCCGCGACTATTCCTTTGTGGTGGAAGAAAGCCTGGGGAAAATATTTTCCCTGTTCAACCGGTACCGCCTGCGGGTGAACCTGGTGCAAAACTCCGCCATCAGCGTTTCGCTGTGCGTGGACGGACGAAAAGACAAGGTGGAAAAGATCCTGGCAGAGCTGCAGAAAGAATTCAATGTAAAATACAACACCGGCCTTGAACTGATCACCATCCGCCATTACACTCCCGAAGCCATCGCGCGGGTGCTTGACGGGAAAACAGTGATGATCGAGCAGAGGACCCGGGGGACGGTGTATTTTTTGCTGAAGGTATAGTACAGTACTGAATGCGGTTCCGGATTGAAACAGAAGGTGTATGGATGAAAAAAGGGATTGATAGCTGCCTGACTTCGCATTTTTATCCGGCCGGAAACTTCAGGGATTTTACAGAGTTATTGTATAGTTTTCCCATAAATATTACGCTTTCCTTCGTCTCACAATACTTTCTACGTAGTTATCTACGTAGCTTTCTACGTAGTTATCTACGTAGCAATCTACATAGTTATCTATCATTCTCATCTCGGTCTCATGCCCTGAGGGATTCACTGGATTTCACAGGGGTTTTTTCTGCTTACCATCTGTCTGACACACCGCCTCCCCGGCTTCGCAAAAATCATGTATATTCATAATGAAATTCATTCGCCGTTACATCCCTGTACAGGTATTTTATCATCTCCTGCAGCCCTTTCCTTTTTTCTTTATTTTTTGTGCCGGTATAGCCAGGCGTAGGCCAGGGGGATGAAATACAGGCTCACGGCCGTGCCCAGCACCAGGCCGCCGATAACCGCCAGAGCCAGGGGACGTTGCAGCTCGGAACCCAGGGCATGGCCGAACAACAGGGGAAGCAAGGCCAGCACGGTGGTTAGCGTGGTCATCAGGATCGGCTTGAACCGCCTGAGCCCTCCTTCCCTGATGGCTTTTTCCAGGGGCAACCCCTCCGTGCGCAGGTGGTTGATGGTATCCACCTTCAGGATGGAATCGTTGATAATGATCCCCGCCATCACAACCACGCCTATCATCGACATGATATTGATCCCGCCACCGAAAACCCAGAGCACGAAAAGACATCCCGCCAGGTCGAGGGGAATCTCCAGCATCACAATGAGAGGCTGGGTAAGCGACTCGAACTGGGCGGCCAGGATGAAGTACAGCAGCAGCAGGGATATCAGCAGCACCCATACCATTTCGGAAAAAAGCCCCCGGGCCCGGAAATAATCGCCCGTAAATTCCACCCGCAAACCGGGCTGTCCGGCCACGACTTCCCTGATCACCTTTACCGTTTCGTCCACCCCCACGGGTTCCTCCGCGGGGATCAGCGGGACATAATTCCCGTGCTGACCGGCAAACCGGATGCGGTAACCGGCTTGTTTTTCCGGCGATACCAGAGCCTGCAGCGGGATCATCGTCCCCGACTCTGCCCTGATCAGGGACTGCTGCAACACTTCTCCCACCGGCTGCCTGCGCTCGTGTATCACCACCGGAATGAGCCGCGAACCCGTACGTAGCGTTTCCACTTCGCGGCCCCTGAAAAGGGACCTGAGCCGGTTCACCAGCTCGTCCTGCGAAACCCCGTAAAGTAAAAGCCGCTCCGAATCTATCCGCAGGAGGGTATATTCCTGTACGGGCAGGGGGCGGAACCTCATCCCGGGAAGCCTTTTTCCGAGCGAATCGACCAAGGCGCGCATCACTTCCACCGGCGGAACGGTTTCCCCTTCTTTTACCGAGATCCTTGCCTCCACGGGGATATTGTCCCCGCCAAAGAGCTGTTCGAAAACCGTGGGGGGAGGAGCGAACGACACCCTGGCAACCCGGTAATTACGCCTCAGCCAGGCGCTTATCTCACTTCGCAACCGCCGGGGAGTCCCGGAGTCACTGCCCCTGAGATACAGCTTCACCGTGGCGGGGCTTTCCTCTTCATCTTTCTCCAGCATATACTGCTGTTCACCAATCCAGATATTGGAAACCAGCAGCGGCTCGTCCATATCCCCCAGCAGCCGCTGTGTCCGGATCCGGTTCTCATCCAGGCTGATATTTTCGTTCCAGTCGATCTTCACCATCACATCGTCACGGGAGAGCACGGGCATGGTCTCCATGGGGAGAATGCGGAAAAGGACAACCGCCAGTGGGATCAATAGAACAAATACCACCAGCCAGGCGGCTCTGTTCCTGAACACCGCAGCCAGCCCTTTTTCATATTTCTTCTCCGCCAGGGTGGTTTCATACCTGACCTGCCCCGGCGATCCTTTTTTCCGTAAAGCATAGAAAAGCACCGGCAGCAGGGTGATCGATACCAGCAACGACAACCCCAGGCCAATACTCACGGCAATAGCCTGGTCGCGGAACAGAGCCCCGGCCATCCCGCTGAGAAATACCAGGGGGACAAATACCGCGCAGGTGGTCAGCACCGATGAGATCAGCGGCCTGATCACCTCGTTCGTCCCCCTCACACAGGCTTCTTCGGGATCGCTCCCCCTGGCCAGGTGCTGCCGGATATTGTCGATCACAATGATGGAATTGTCGATAATCATCCCTACTCCCAGCACCAGGCCCGAGAGGGAGATCAGGTTGATGGAAAGGCCGGCCAGGTGGAAGAACAGAAAGCTGATCACCACCGAAACGGGAATACTGATCCCGGCCAGCCAGGGCGACCTGCGGTCGTGCAGGAAAAGGAACATGATGGCGAAGGCCAGCAGCGCCCCTATCAAAAGGCTCGAACGGAGATTCCGGATACTGTATTCCAGAAAACTGCTCTGGTCGCGCACCAGTTCCATCCGAAGGCCGGGGTAGTCTTCGCTGAAACTTTTCATCAACTGCATCATTTCCTTCTTCAAACCGGCCATCCGGGCATCGGCCTGCTGGATGATGGCCAGGCTGACCGCCGGATGATCGCCCGTAAAGAACATCCCCTTCCTTTCCCGCTCAGCCAGGCGTATTTCTGCCAGTTCTCCCAGCTTCATGATTCTGCTGCCGGCTCCAATGTATATGTTCTTCACATCCTCCACCGACCGCAGCACGCTGGAAAAACGAATGACAAACCGGTAGGGCCCCTCCCGCACTGTCATATTTCCCATGCTGAGATTACTCCTGACCAGGGCCTGCCGGATCTCCTCATGACCCATACCCAGGGAATACAGCTTCTGCTCGTTGGGCGTGATC
Organism: Bacteroidota bacterium; assembly: GCA_011042635.1. Classification (GTDB taxonomy): domain Bacteria; phylum Bacteroidota; class Bacteroidia; order Bacteroidales; family VadinHA17; genus HyVt-105. Next base: position 5,260 of record DQWH01000065.1, read on the forward strand.
ACCAGTTCGGGGAAGCTGAAGCCCGTCACATCCACCAGTGCCACCTGCGGTAGCTGCTCGATGCGTTTGCGGATCACCTCACCGGCAAATTCGCTCATCTCCAGAAATCCCTCTCCGGCCTGCAGGTCGTCGCGGTACAGGTTCAGGTAGAATACCGGCACATCGGTCACACTGGCCCTGATCACCTGAGGTCGTTCCATATCGCGGGGAAGGCCGGCCATTACCCGGTCGATTTTCTCATTCACCTCGATAAAAGCCATATCAACCGGAGTACCGTATTTGAAACGCAGCCGCAGGAGGGCGGACCCGTTCCGGGTTTCGCCGGTGATATCTTCCAGGCCGCTCACCTGCAGAAGCTGCCGGCGGATGGGGGTTACCACGGTGTTTTCCAGTTCCCCGCAGGAAGTGTTCCTCCATTCCACCCTGACTGTGATGCCGGGAATATCGATATCGGGCATGAGTGCTACGGGGAGCCGGGTAAGGGCGGCCAGTCCCATGAGCAGCAGGGCCACATAGGTCATGACCACAGCCACGGGCCGGTGTATCAGGAATCTGACCATTTGCCGTATGTTATTTTTCCGGTAATTTCCATAGGATACAACTCATTTTTTAATGGCAGTTTTTCCCCCGCTTTTCATGTTACCCATAACCAGGGGGAGCAGGAACAATACAGCCGGAATGGAAAATGCCAGTCCGCCGATGCTGCCGGCCGCCAGGGCAAACCAGAACACCTGGGACTGGCCGCCCATCAGGAAAGGGATCAGACCCACCACCGTGGAAAGGGTAGTGAGAAAGACCGGGATCACCTTTGCCTGAAAAGCCCTGAGGTACAGGTCGATCCCAGGAAGCCGGAGGCCTTTCCTTTCCAGTACGGCCATCTGATTCAGGATATACAGGGAAGCATTCACCGTCAGTCCGCTCAGCAGCAAAAAGGAGGCAAACCCGCCCTGGTCGAAGCTCAGCCCGAACAAATAGAAAGTAAGGAAAACCCCTATAAATGAAAACGGTACGGTAGCAATCACCGCCAGGGGGCGGGTAAACGATTCGAGCAAAACGGCGCAAATAATATACACCATGAGAAGGATCAGGGGGATCAGCCGGTAGGGTTTCCCATCCTGCCCGAACCGGTAGTACCCTTCGCGGTGGGCGGCCCGGCACCCCAGAGGCAGCATGCGGTTGGCCCGCACAACCGCAGTATCTTCCGCTATCCTGGCCATCTTGTCCGGCCCGATGTAATCATAAGCCACGGTAAGCTGATATTGCTGGTCTTCTTTCATGATCAGGTCTTCTCCCTTTTCTGCCTGTATGGCTCCGAAACCGGCCAGCCGGACCATTTCCCCCGGTTCGCTTTCCAGGGGCTGATGGAACAGGTCCCAGGTGCTGAAATCTTCCGCCTCTTTCGGTTCGAGCACTACCGGCTCCCATAACACCTCTCCGGGAATGTACAGGAACGGTTCCCGGCCGGCACCGTATTCTGTGAGTGTAGCATACACCGGAAGCAGCGAGCCGGGGCCGCCCGGCAGGCGCGACGGATCGAGCTCCAGGTAGCGCAGGTCTTCCACATTGCCCTGGTAACGGCCGTCGCCGGCCCGGAGGAATACTTCCCTTACCCGGGGTTGTTCAAGGACCATATCCGAAATGCGGCGGGCATATTCCAGCAGTTCGTCATAATTGTATCCGGTCAGTACCACGGCAGAATTGGTAAAACCCGTATAGTACACATTGCTGAAAGCCTGTCCCACGCCGAAAATGAAAAAATCGGCTCCCCCCGAATACACGGCATATTGTTCCAGTTCTGACTTCAGATGATACGGAAACGGGCCGTTTTCATATTCCTTCCTGAAATAAATGACCATGGTTCCCCTTCGTGCGCTGCCGATATGCGACTGGTACTGTTCCACCTCACGGTATTGCGCCAGGAAATTCTCCATATCCATGAATACTTCATTCATCTGCTCCAGGGTGGCACCTTGCGGCATATATACCCTTACATACAGGGTGGTCCGTTCGGGGGTCTGATAGTAATACCGGTCGAACACATACAGGGAGAACAGCCTGAGCGAGCCTCCCGTCAGTTTGTAAAGTACAGGCTTCACATCCTGCACAAAGAAAGCGCTTCCCAGTGTACGGTTATACCATTTTGCCACCTGACCGTCCCCCTCCACCCTGTCGGGGATTTTATTCACCGGCAGGCCGAAAGCCAGAACCGCCAGCACGAGCCATATCCACCGGGTTCTCAGAGCAAACTGCAGCAACCGCCGGTAATGCCGGTTCAACCTGACCGATCGCCTCAGTTGCCTGATCCGCAGCCGGTTCGTTTCAACGTACACGGGGATCTTTTCCATCAGGGCCGGCAGGAATACCAGGGCCACGGTGAGGGAAACCATCAGGTTGATGATAACCACCCGGGCAAAGTCGGCCAGGTTCAGCCTGATGCTTTCCTCCAGGAAAAAGATAGCCGTCAGGGCCGCCACGGTGGTGAGGGTGGCAGCCAGCATGGCAATGAATGCTTTCCGGTTGCGGTAGTATCTGATGTGATCGGCCATCACCAGGGTATTGTCGATAATGATGCCGAGCGATATGGTGATGCCGGCCAGGGTATACAGGTGAATTTCCAGCCGGGTAAGGTAATAGAAAAAGCAGGCTACGGCCAGGTTGGCAAACAGGCTGAGGGCAACGATCAGCAGGTACCTGAACCGGCGGCTGACCATAAAAACAAAGGACAGCAGAAACAGGACACTGAACAGGGTACGGCAGGCTATTTTTTTCAGTTCCTGTTTCAGGAAAAGGGTGGAATCGTACAAGTTAACCAGGGAATACCCCGGGGGAAGCCGGCCTGACAGCTCTTCCATCCTTTTTTTCACCCGGTTGGCCAGGGCCAGCTGGTTGGCCTGTTTTTCCGCATAGATTACCAGGTTAACTGTGTTCAGCCCGTTGACACGGAAATACGACGATGGTGGCATAGAGGCATACCTCACGTCCGCCACATCGCCCAGGCGGATTATCCTTCCGGCTTTTTCAGCTACCGGGATACTTTCCCACGGCAGGGAACCTGACCGTCCGGAAGTGAGAACGAGAAACTCCTGCCTGCCGGGTATATCGCGGGCAAATCCCACATCGTGTTTTTCCACCGCTCCGGCCATGGCCTGCCTGAGGTGGGAAGGCTGCAGGCCGAGCGAATGCATTCTGCGGGGATCATAGCGAACGATCCAGGCAAAGGGAGTATACCCGTATATCCTCACCTCATGCACCCCCTCAATGAGGCTTAGCGGCACTCGGAAATGTTCTTCCGCGTAGCGGCCAATGTGTTGCGTGCTGGCACTGGCATTCAGTGTATAGGCCAGCACCTGGATTTCAGCTTCTTCATCGGGCCGGTTCATACTGATCACGGGATAGCTTACCCCTTCGGGGAAACGGGAGTAAGCCCTGCGGATCTGCCCCGATATTTCAAACCTGGCAAAATCCATGTCGACCGACCGGTCGAACTCCACCGTCACACTTCCCCGGCCTTTCTCCGAACGGGAATTCACCCGGCGCACCCCTTTCACCGTGCTGAACATTCCTTCCAGGCGGGAAGTCACCTCCGCCTCGATAATCCTAGCCGAGGCACCCGGCCAGGTCCAGGCTGCCGTAACCGAAGGAAGGGTGGTGGCAGGATTCAGCTTGACGGAAAGGAACGGAATAACGGCCAACCCGGCAATAACCAGAATAACCAGGACCACATTCAGGGTAAAAGCCGATAATCCGTATGCTGTTGAACGCGCCATGGGCTGTACCGCCTCTTTGTGGAACCGGTTATTTATCGGAAAGGTTTCTCCGGACAACCGGTGTTTCATGGGCCAGATTCAGGTTGCCCGAAACGATTACCTCCATGCCTTCCTCCAGTCCGGCAGTTATGACAATCCGGCGGCTGTTTTCCGGGCCTGTTTCCACATAGTTCCACAGAGCCAGCCCATTGTGGAAGGTAAACACTACCTGCCGGCCCTGCCGCAGCACCACGGCATTTCGCGGTACCGAAAGGCAGGCCGGAAGCACCTCCTCCACCGTCACCTGCACATTCATACCTTCCATCAGGATATCCCCCGCATTTTCCAGACGTGCGGTAACGGTCACCAGGCCGTACTCATCCACCCGGGGATTGATTGTTGTTATGCGGCCCCTGATTTCCCGGCCTCCCGCATAGGGAACGATCCTAACCGGCATGCCGGGGCCTATTCCGCCGGCTTCCGATTCCAACACGGGAAAAACAACTTCCATGTTCCGCACATCGATCAGGGTGCAGAAAAAATCATATGCCGAGGTATGGTTGTAAGGTTCGGCCCACAGATCGGCCACAACACCCTCAAAAGGAGCTGTGATGCGGGTATGCGACAGGTTGTATTCCGCCTCGCGAAAAGCCGTAAGGGCCTGGTTATAACCGCTCTGAACCCGCACCGTATTCCACTGGGCAGGAGGAACCCGGGCCGAATCGGACAGGGTGTAACCGAATCCCAGCAGCAGGTTTTCCATTTCGAGGGCGGTACGTTCCAGCTCGTTACGGGCTTTTTCCAGAGCCAGCCTGAATTTTTCCGTTTCCAGTGTGGCCAGAAGCTGCCCGGCGGTAACCCGCCGGCCGTTTTCTGCAAAGACGCCTGTGATTATGCCTTCCACCCGGAAGGGGATCACTGCCTTTCGGGCTGACTGGATTTTTCCGTTACTCACGATCTCCAGGCTGAAAGGTTCAGGAGATAACCTTTCCGTTTCCACTCCGATGATACGGGCGGAATCTGCTGCAGGAGGAAGAGGCGACAGGGATTGTTCCTGCCGGTTCCTGCAGGAAGCCGTTAGAACAAGAATCACACATACAGGCAGGATGGTTATATATCCTTTTCCCCACATGGTTTACCGGGATGTACCACTTTGTGTTCTTAAATGTAGAAATAAATTTTCAGTTGCCAAACGGTCTGAGTGAAAGTTTTTTCTTAAATGATCTATCCACCTCAATCAATTCATTGTTTGCCATGATATGTTCATGTATTTATGAAAACGATTTCTTATATATTTAGGTTTTCCATGTGTTCATTCAGATCTTTCCCCCCTCATTTCTCTTACAATTTGATTGACTTCAAGTGTGTATCTGTCTGATTATATGCTGCATACATAAATGGGAAATTTCTATGTTTTTACAACGTATTGCTGGAAACGGTCAGGTAGAATAACTGAAAACTTATTCAAAATGTGGGGTTTTTTCATACCGTGTCAGTTATCACTCTGGCATCGCTGAATTCAAAATGATATGTAACCGCTAGAAGGCTTGAATTTCTCTATATATTGAATCTATATTTACAGAATGAATTACAATTCTTTTAATTATTTCCTCATTTTCGTAATTATATACAACCGGACTATTAAATACCAGACCCAGGGAATACATCATACCCACTGAATCAGCAATAAGGTATTTCTTACTGTTTTCAAAGTCCGGGAATTTCTCTCTGATA
>DQWH01000185.1 GCA_011042635.1 Bacteroidota bacterium
ATGCGGAACGGGCATTTTTCCCTCGACCTGCTTCGTGAGCTCAGCCGGCACGGTCTGTTCATGTTCGAAAAGCTGATCAGCCAGTCTCAGAAACAGTTACCGGGCAAAGTGGCGGAAGTGATTCTGTATTTTTCCGAAGACATTTTTCACAGCCTTGAATTCGAGATCCCGCTTACCCGCGAAGAAATGTCGCAGCTGGCAGGAACCACCAAGGAAAGTTTTATCCGGACCCTGAGCGAATTCAGGCACGACAAAATCATCGATCTTGACGGGAAAAAGATCTCGATCAAAAGCATGAAGATCATCCGCATCCTGAACGATCTGGGGTAAGTCTTTCCTGATCACCCTCAGATCTTCACCGCCGGGACCTGCAACTCTATTGCCATTTTATTGATCATGGGAACCGTTCCGGTGCGTACCCTGTTGAAACGGTCCAGTTGCTCCCTGATGGCTTTTTCCAGGATGACCTTCACTTCCCGTGCCTGCCGGGTGGGAGGATAACTGCCCCGGGATACGGCTGCTGCCAGTGAGGCCAGCTTATTGTTCAGCCGGATGGGATAGTTCAGCGGATCCTGCGGGCTCCGGTTCTTTGTCTGGTACAGAGCCTCTTCCACCTCCCTGATCTCCTCAAGGGTATAGTCGATCAATTCTTTCAGCTTGCTTCCTTCATCCGGGATTCGTTTCTGAAGGTCCTGCAGATCACCCCGCAATTTCCGTATATCCAGAATGGTCTGATGAACTTCCGATAAGGTATCCCTGATTTCCATCAGGAACAGGAACTGTTCCTTCAGACCTTCGTACGGGGTTTCCACCGCCGGATCAGGGAGAATTCTCAGGACCGTTTCGATCGAATCTTTTCCCGCCACCAGCCTGGCTGTGTATTCCCCCGGCAGGGCCAGCGGCCCCCGCGTGGTTCCTCCCCACAGGATCATTCCCGGAAAAGTTTTGGCATCGGGATATCGCATGTCCCATTCCACCCGGTTTATCCCTTTCGACACTTCAAGTTTTTCGGTATACAGGCGCACATCCTGTTCTTCAGGGATTTTTCCCGTGGTAAAGCGCCTCAGCAGCCTGCCCGTCGTATCGAGAATATCCACACGCACCGGTGTGGACGAATCGGGTACTTCATGCAGATAAAAGAAGATCACCGGTCCTGCAGGCGGATTTTCCCCTGCATTTCCCCGTCCTCCCCGGCCCGCTTCGATGCGGTAAGCCGGGGCCGGTTTGTACAGGTGAAAAGGGCTGTTCACCTGTTCGTTTTTCAGCTGGTGCAGCAGGGGCAGGTCGTCGAAAACCCACAGGCTGCGTCCCTGAGTGGCCACAATAAGCCGTTTGTTTTTGATGGTAAGATCGGTTACAGGCACCACCGGTAGATTGAGCTGAAAGGATTGCCAGGTATTCCCGTCGTTGTAACTGATATACATGCCCGATTCGGTGCCTGCATACAGCAATCCGCGACAATCCGGGTCGGCCCGGATCACACGGGCGAAATGCAGGGGATCGATCCCACGGGTAATCCGGGTCCATGTTTTTCCGTAGTCGGTGGTTTTCAGCAGATAAGGGGTGTAATCATTCCGTTTGTAGGCAGTGGCTGCCACATACAGACCTCCTTTCTCAAAAGGATGGGGTTCCATGCTGTTGATCATGGTCCATTCGGGAAGTACGGCAGCAGGCGGTGTGACATTTTCCCAGTTCTTTCCCCCGTCGCGCGTCAGCCATATCAGCCCGTCGTCCGAACCCGTCCAGATTACCCCTGGCTCATGAACCGATTCGGTGGCGGCAAAAATGGTTCCGTAATATTCCACACTGGTATTGTCTTTCGTAATGGGACCTCCCGAAGGCCCCAGGGTGGACGGATCGTTCCGGGTGAGATCGTGACTGATCACCTCCCAGCTCCGTCCTTCGTTTTCCGTTACGAACAGCACATTGGCCGCCGCATACAGGCGTCCGGGGTGGTGCCTGCTGAAGTATACCGGGAAATTCCACTGAAAACGGTACTGGTTGTCAGCGGCTCCCGATCCCATGGGATTGTCGGGCCAGGGATCGACCCGGCGTCTTTCGCCTGTACGGTGATCCAGCCGTTCGAGGTATCCGCCGTAGGAACCTCCGTACACAATTTCCGGATCTTCCGGGTCGGGGGCAATATGTCCGCTTTCTCCTCCGGCCGTTTCTTCCCAGTCATCCTCCGTGATGCCGTAACCGCGTGAGCGGTGGGCAATACGTACGGTGGAATTGTCCTGCTGGGCGGCATAGATCCGGAACGGGAAATGGTTATCGGTAGTGACCCGGTAAAACTGGGCGGTCGGCTGGTTGTAGTAAGTGCTCCATTTCCTGCCCCCGTTGAAAGTCACCTGAGCCCCTCCGTCGTTGCCTACGATCATATTGTCCGGATCGGTGGAGGATATCCACAGATCGTGATGATCGCTGTGGGGTGTGGATATGCGCTCGAAACTTTTCCCGCCGTCTTTCGACCGGTGGAATCCTACATTCAGTACATATACCACATCCTCGCCGGAAGGGCAGGCCACCACCCGGGTGTAGTACCAGGCCCTCTGACGCAGATTTCGGTCGTCGTTTACCCTTTCCCAGGTTTCGCCTCCGTCATCCGAAAGGAAAAGACCTCCTTCATGTGCTTCCACCATGGCCCACACCCTGCGGTGGTTTACAGGGGATACCGATACGCCAATGATGCCCAGAGGCCCGGCCGGCATACCCGGCTTCCGGCTCAGGTTCACCCAGGTGTCGCCTCCGTCGGTACTTTTCCAGAGTCCCGATCCCGGACCTCCGCTTTTCAGGCTGTAAGGGGTACGCGACACTTCCCACAGGCTGGCATACAGGATCCTGGGGTTGACGGGATCAATAACCAGGTCAACGGCTCCCGCCTTTTCGCTGACATAAAGCACTTTTTCCCAGGTGTCGCCTCCGTCGGTAGAACGGTATACGCCCCGTTCCGGATTCGGACCGAATACATGGCCCAGCACGGCCGCATACACCCGTTGCGGATCGGCGGGCGATATCCTGATCCGGGGAATATACCGGCCTTCCTTCAGACCACAGTATCGCCAGTGTTCTCCCGCATCGGTCGATTTCCAGATGCCGTATCCGTGCGACATGTTCCCGCGTACGGTTTTTTCTCCCCCTCCTGCAAAAACAATGTTCGGGTCGGAAGGGGCTACGGCCACCGCTCCAATGGAACCTCCGAAATAGCCGTCGCTGATGTTCTTCCATGAATGGCCCCGGTCGGTGGTTTTCCATACACCTCCTCCGGTACTCCCAAAATAATATACATCGGGGTTCCCTTCCACACCGGTTACCGCGGCCGAACGGCCTCCCCGGAAAGGTCCGATATGCCTGTATTTCAGCCGGTTCAGCAGCAGGGTGTCCATCACGGGAACCGGCGCTGCCGTTCTTTTACGTGACTGGGCTGACGTATCATTTGTTCCTGCCGGGGTTATGAGAAAAAGGAATAAGAGAAGCAGGAACATGCGACAGGAAAAGGTTTTCATGGCAAATGGTATTTATTTTCAAACAGGTTGGCGGTTTCGGTTATGAAAAACCCAAAATACATATTCTTCTTTGATATTCCACAGCATTTTTACCGTTGTGTTCAAAAAAGTCGTTTTCTTTGATCAAAAAAAAAAATGCGAAATCCGCTTTTCATACCGGTTTCTGTACTGATTGCTGTCACTTTTGCCTGCACGCCGCAAAACAAAGAGCGCGGACCGCAGGGAGTAACCTCCCGCCGGGCCATGGTGGTAAGCGCCCATCAGCTGGCTTCGGCCGCAGGTGTATCCATTCTTGAAAAAGGAGGCAATGCGGTGGATGCGGCCGTGACGGTCGAGATGTGCCTGGCCGTTTGTTACCCCAATGCCGGCAATATTGCCGGAGGAGGATTTATTGTGATGAGAATGTACGATGGAACCGTCGTGAGTCTGGATTACAGGGAAAAAGCGCCCATGCGGGCCTCACGCGATATGTACCTTGATGCCGGGGGAAATGTGGTTCCGGGGGCAAGCATCAACGGACACCGGGCTTGCGGGGTGCCGGGCACCGTTGCCGGCTTGTTTGAAGCCCACCGGAAGTACGGTCGGCTTCCCTGGAAGGACCTGGTAGAACCGGCCGTGCGATTGGCTTCGGAAGGATTCCCTCTCACGGAAAAACAGGCGGTCGATCTGAACAGATCGAAAAGCAGGCTCCTTAAAATAAACGGGCGGGAAACCGCCCTGGCAGGCAAAGGATTATGGCATGCAGGCGACACCCTGGTGCAGCCTGATCTGGCCCGTACCCTGGAAAGGATCAGGGATTTGGGAAGAGATGGCTTTTACCGTGGTGAGACTGCCCGGTTGATCGTGGAAGAAATGGAACGCGGGGGTGGCCTGATCAGCGCCGCCGACCTGGAAACCTATGAACCCGTATGGAGGGTGCCGGTTACGGGCACATACCGCGGATACCGGATCATTTCCATGCCACCCCCTTCCAGCGGTGGGGTTGGGCTGCTTCAGATGCTTGGCATGGTCGAACCCTTTGACCTGGGAAACATGGGATGGAACAGTCCCGATGCCGTACATGTGATGGCGGAAGCGGCACGGCGCATGTATGCCGACAGAGCTGCCTATCTCGGTGATCCGGAATTTGTGGAAATTCCCGTGAAAGGATTACTGAACCGGGACTATTTGAAAGACAGAATGTCCGGTTTCGATATGAAGCGGGCTGGAAATTCTCTGGATATCGGCGAAGGCGATCCGGCCATATGGGAGAGCGAAGAAACCACCCATTATTCCATTGTCGATCCCATGGGCAATGCCCTGGCAGGCACCACCACCCTCAACGGGTCGTACGGTTCGGGAGTGATCGTAAAAGGTGGAGGATTCCTGCTGAACAACCAGATGGACGATTTCAGCATCAAACCCGGATTTCCCAACTTATACGGACTGGTGGGAGGGGAGGCCAACGCCATTGCCCCCGGAAAACGAATGCTCAGTTCCATGACCCCCACAGTGGTGGAAAAGGAGGGAAAACTGTTCATGGTGCTGGGAAGTCCCGGGGGCTCGACCATTATTACCAGCGTTTTCCAGGTTCTGATTAACGTGATCGACCATCACATGAGCATGCAGCAGGCCGTGGAAGCAGGCCGGTTCCACCACCAGTGGCTTCCCGATACCCTGTACTACGAAAATCCAGCCCTTGATAATATGTGCCTGCGTGAACTGACAGAAAGGGGGCACCATGTGAGGCGCCGCGGTGCAATTGGCCGCGTGGATGCCGTGCTGGTGTGGCCCGACGACCGCCTGGAAGGAGGAGCCGACCCCCGGGGAGACGATACGGCCATAGGTTTGGAGTAATGATGAATTGTTTGAAAGGTGTATTTTATGAAAGTGTAATTTTATTTGATAAAAAGTAAATGAAAATTGTCTTTTTTTTGAGTACTTTGTTTAATATGACATGGTGAACGATATGAAAGGCGTCTTGCTCAAAGGAACCGTGTTAATCCTTTACATGGGAATGGTATGGCAGTGCAGCACGGTTCCCATTACGGGGAGAAAACAGGTGAATTTGCTGCCCGAATCGGAAATGGTTTCCATGGGAATAAGCAGTTACCAGGCTTTTCTTGATACCACCGCGGCGGTAACCCGGGGGACCGAACAGGCCCTGGTGAAAAAGGTCGGTAGAAAAATAGCAGCTGCTGTTGAAAACTTTTTACGGGAGAACAAACTGAACGATCGTTTGCGGTATTTTGACTGGGAGTTCCATCTGGTGGACAATGAAGTGCCCAACGCCTGGTGCATGCCGGGAGGGAAAGTGGTATTCTATACAGGCATCCTTCCTTATTGCCGTGACGAAAAAGGCATAGCCGTGGTGATGGGGCATGAAATAGCCCATGCTGTGGCCAGGCACGGGAACGAACGGATGAGCCAGGCTTTGCTTGTACAGACGGGAGGTGTTGTCCTGTCGGTGGCCATCGATCAGAAACCTGAAGAAACCCGGCAGTGGTTTATGGCCGCTTACGGGATCACCAGCTCCCTGGGCGTGATATTACCCTATTCCCGGGTCCATGAAACCGAAGCCGATCGACTGGGAATGATCTTTATGGCCATGGCAGGATACAATCCGGAATCGGCCATTGATTTCTGGGAAAGAATGGCCGCTGCCGGAAGCCAGAAACTCCCGGAATTCCTCAGTACCCACCCTTCCGATGAAAAAAGGATCAGGGATATGAAGGCCTTTCTGCCTAAAGCAATGAAATACCAATCTGTTCATTCCGAATGAAATCAACCGGAAAAATGAAAGCTTCCGACCACATAACAAACCGCTTCCTGTTGCCGGGAAAATGCCTGCTGATGCCGGGTGGAAAATTTTTTTTATTGAAGAAAATTAATACATTTATGCTGTACTATTCGGGCAAAGGTGTGAAACCGGATGAAAGGAAAGAAATTAATTCAGGAATTTTACCAACAAGTCATCATGTCCAATTTTACCAACAAGTCATCATATCCAAATAATCCATGAAAAGATCGGTTGTCATTCTGATTGTTATCTTGGTAATCCTTCTGATCGTTCCAACCTGCAGCTTTTTTAAATGGGCGTTCCAGCCAAAGAAACCCCTTAATGTACTTGTTATTGACAAAACCGTACCGGATCTGGAAAAAGAAGAACACCGTTCATTTTTCTGGATACTGAATCAAAACCGGTACGTCAATAAGGAATCCAACAACGGGTATAACTTCAGAAAAGACTATTTCGGATTTATGCCACAGAAGCCATTGCGAAACAAAATGTATGATATTGCCAGGGTACGACTGTCGGAGATCATTAACCTGGCAGAACAGAATGACGTTATTTATCTAACAGATACTTACGGTGTGTATTTCAATGACTGGTACAGGGGGATCAACCGCAGCCGCAGGTCGCGTATGATATACGGAGGCCTGAACAACAGCGATTACCTGTTGCTGAAGGAAATGTGCGACCGGAATAAGCTGGTGATCGCCGAATACAATACCCTGGGGCATCCCACACCTCCGCTGGAAAGAATCAAAATGGAAAACCTGCTGAATGTCAGCTGGTCGGAATGGTCGGGAAGGTATTTTTTCAGCCTCGATACCATAAAAAATCCGGAATTTCCCAAATGGATACTTGAACTTTACCGCGAACAATACCACAAAGACTGGGATTTTACGCGCTCAGGCATTGTATTTGTAAAAAACGACGACCGGGTAGTAGTGCTCGAGAACCAGACCCACCTCGATTTCGATGCTCCTTTTATCGTTACGCCGCATGAATACATGGAAAAATATGAACTACCTTATAAAATTGCCTATTCCCAGTGGTTTGAGGTCATAGAAACCGATGATAACGATGTGATCAGCTGGTTCAAGATCTACCCGAACGAACTGGGCGATTCCATTATGGTGGCCAACATCATTCCCGATATATTCCCGGCGGTGGTGAAAGGACCCGGAGATAAAAATTGCTATTATTTTGCAGCCGATTTTGCAAAAAACCCCGTCGGGATTTTCTCTTCCCGTTTCAACGGATTTGAAAAGCTGAATTGTATCAATCTCCGGTTTGATTACAAATCCACCCACAACTTTTTCTGGAAATACTACAATCCCCTGATGCGTAATATTCTGTATGATTACTGGGAGAAAAGCTGTTCGGCAGAATGAAAGGTGCGGTATGGTTTAACTGTTACCCATGGATCCATTTTAGATCATTAAAATGGATTTTTCTTATTTGAAAACTGACGGGTTCTTAGTATAGTTTTAGTATCGTAGTTTATTTGGCATGTCTTTACCCAGAAAAACAAGAAAAGGTTATTATGATCTGAAGTATGTAATGCAGGTTGCCGGAACCGATGAAAGATTTGTGCTGGAAATGTTGAAATATTTCGTTCAGAACACTCCGGTGGTTTTGCAGCGGATGAAAAATTACTGCCGGGAAAAGAACTGGAACGACCTGGCGGCCGAATTACACAAGTTTGCTCCGGGATTGAGCTTTCTGGGCATTACCTCCGTGGAAGAAAAGATCAGGCGGGTGGAAGATTGTGTTTCGGAAGGGGTAATGCATGAAAACCTTCCCCGGCTGATGGAAGAGATCGATCAAATGGGAACCGAAGTGGTAAACGTGCTAAAAGAGGATTTTTCTTTGTGATGACCGAACCAATCAATATACTGATCTGTGAGGATGATTACCTGACCCTGAAAGCCCTGGAACATACCCTCAGGAATGCAGGGTATTCCATTTTCCTGGCCAAAGACGGAAAAGAAGCCAGGGAACTTCTCAGCCGGGGGAACATCCATGTGTTGCTCACAGATATTCATGTGCCCTATTTCAGTGGCCTGGAACTGATTCGGTATGTGAGGGAAGAACTCGACAGCCCGATACCGGTGCTGGTTCTTTCCCGTGTGGGACTGGAAGACACCATCATGCATGCATTCGAACTGGGCGCCAATGATTATATTACTAAACCTTTCAATCCCGGCGATTTGTTGCTGCGCCTGAAAAAGATGATGTCACAGGAAAAATGAGATGGAATCCAGGTAACATTCTTCTGCCGTTTTTGCTGATCGTTGCCTTTGCTCCTGGTGAAGTGAAGGCGGGCCGGATTGTGACAGGCGATCCCGACAGCCTCTTCTTCCGGGCCAGGGAACTCGCTTTTCAGGGTGAATACCGGCATGCCAGGAAATGTTGCTACCGGCTGATTGACAGCTTTCCCGACTATACCGATGCCTATATCCTGGCAGGCAATACCTGGGCCTGGGAGGAACAATTCGATTCGGCCCGTTACTGGCTCAGGGAAGCTCTTCTTATCGATCCGGGCCGCCCCGATGCCATTGAAGCCCTGGCCCGGGTGGAATACTGGGCGGGCACTCCCGGAGAGGCGCTGCCGGCCATTGAGAAAGGCCTGGAAATCCGTCCCCGGCACCCCGGACTTCTGTATCAGAAAGCCCTGGTTTTTTCCCGTGAAGGAAAACGGAAAGAAACCTGGGCGGCTCTGAATGCCCTGGCCGATACGGTGCCTCAATATCCCGGTGCCGACAGCCTTTACCGGCTGGCACGGGCGGTGGTTTTTCCCTCGTCCCTTGGGGTGGAATATTATTATGATCACTTCAGCCTGCCTTACCTGAGGAACTGGCATGTGCTTTCCCTGTCAGTGGAGGGGGAGGCATGTAACAGCCGGTTCTTACTGAAGCTCAACAACGGCTACCTGGCACGACGGGAGGAAACCTTCGGCAATAATACGGAAAACCAGCTTGAACTGGATGCCTATCCTTCCCTGGGCTGCAAAAGCTACCTGTATCTCAATGCGGGGATTTCTCCCGGAAATTTTTTTCCCCGTTACCGGGCAGGAGGAGAATGGTTTTACACGATCCCGCATGATATGGTGGTTTCGGCAGGCTTCCGGTACCTGAAGTGGACCGACGGTTTTCTGTTCTATACGGGATCGCTCGAAAAGTATGCCGGTAAATACTGGCTGACCCTGCGTCCCTATGTCTTTCACAAACCATACGGCTGGTCGTCGGCCTGGTTCCTCACAGCCCGGCGCTACCTGGGCGATGCGGAGCAGTACCTGCAGGTTATGGCCGGAACCGGTACCTCTCCCGATGAACCCATGCTGGCTTCATCCGACATGGAAAGGCTCCATACCGCAATGTTTCGTGCGGGTGGCCAGTACCGGCTGGCAGGGAACTGGATGATACACCTGTTGGCAGGCTATTCACGGGAAGAATTTGCCGACGGGGAAAAACGAAACCGGTACGACCTGAGGCTGGGATTCAGATATGGTTTTTAGGAGGTTTTACTGCATGAAGAAACAGGCTGGTGCCATATTGTTCCTGATCCTTCTTCAGGGATTTTCCCTTCCGGAAAGGGAGCAACCGGTATATGACACCCTGCTTACCTCCGGTCATCCCGTTTATCTGATCCAGATCTCTTCCCGCAGGGAAAAATTGCCGGCCGAATTTGTTGCCCGCCATTTTAACCTGGACCTGCCGGTTTTTACTGAGTTCCGCGACGGGTATTACCGGTATTATACGGGGCCCTTCCCCGGGCTTGCAGAAGCCGGGACATTTGCCGATTCCCTGGGCCTGGACGATGCCTTTGCGGTGGTTTTCCTGAAAGGAACCCGGGTAACCCGCTCGGGAAGGCCCATTCCGGGAATGAAACGGGGAACCTGGATCTTTCCACCCGACAGCGCTGCACCGGCTCAGGATACGGTTATTTCCGTTGTGAAAGAGGAACCGGCCGTTGCCGATACCGCAGCGGTTGAAACGGTCCTTTCCCGGCCAGAGACGGAGGGGAACCGGCTCAGAAGGTTCATTGCCGAACGCGATTATGGCCGCTCCACCGTATTCGTGCTGATCCTTTACGGGGTGATCATCTACTCCATCCTTACCATGCTGGTCCTTCTGGTGGTGATCCTGATCAACCGGAACCGGAATGAACGGCTGGCAAAGATGGAAGAGAACCTGAAGGAAAAATACCAGCGGGTGCTGATGAACTACCTGTTCGACCAGGAACTGCCCGAAGGAGTACCTTTGCGTTTGCAGAAGATCGCTTCCAATTCCTTTAAGCGGAAAATTCTGATCGACCAGATGATCGACCTGAGTGTGAACCTTAGGGGAGAGGCCGCCGAAAAACTGCGCGACCTGTACATACG
>DQWH01000174.1 GCA_011042635.1 Bacteroidota bacterium
CAGAACGGAACCAACACCCTGCTGGATAATGCCCCCAGCACCAATCCGAATTACGAACTGTACCAGTTGCTGCAATCGGTTGCCTCCATGGGGTATGTAGTGGTGATAGCCGATTACATCGGGTTCGGGGCAAGCGAACAAATCTTTCACCCTTACCTTCACAGGGAATCCACCGTACAGTGCCTGGTGGATATGCTCAGGGCGGTGGACGAATTCTGGGAAGATGTTTCTACCGAAATTACTCCGTTGAACAGCTATTATCTGATAGGGTATTCCCAGGGAGGATGGTCAACCCTGGCCCTGCTCAGTGCACTGGAAAACTAATACAGCCAGGAATTTCATGTGGCAGCCTGCGCTTGTGGAGCCGGACCATATGATATGCGTTATTTCCACGACGAAGTGATGTCATTGGAGGAATACCCTTCCCCGGGATTTCTGGCCTACGTCTCCAAAGCCTATATTGACCACGGGATTATTAATAAAAGTCTGGACGGTCTTTTTCAGTCGCCTTATGCAGCAAGTATCCCACAATTATTCAACGGTTACCATTCCATCGATGAAATCCATTCAGCCCTGACAAGCCACCTGGACGATCTGTTTATTCCCGCCTACCGGGAAGGATACCTCACCGGACCTGATTATGCAGATATCCGTTCTGCCATGGAGGAAAACAGTGTTCCTGCCTGGCACAGTGAAGTCCCCCTGCTGCTGGTTCACGGAGGGGAAGACGATTGTGTTCCCACTATACTTACCCACAGGCTGTATGAACAGATGATCCAGGAGGGAACCAGCCCCACCACATGCAGTAAGATCATCCTGGAAGGGAAAACCCACGGGGAAGGGATCATCCCTGCGTCGGTCGAGGGTTTGCTCTTTTTTCAGGAACATTAACCGCATCATGTTCACTGACAGGTCTTGTTTGTTAAAACGAATGTTCCCAAAAAAATCCCCCTGACGGGGGAAATTTTTTCTGAGACTGTGTAAGGAAACCGGTGATCTCGTGCATATACTCCCTGTTCACTCCGGTAATCAGCCTGTTTGGCCCATAACCTGAAGCGTGCCCGGGAGGCAGCCTGTGGGCTACTCTACCAGATTATACTTGGGCGGACTGAGCCTGTTTTCCACCAGTCCTTCTCTTTTCAGTTCTTCCATATATTTATATCCCTTGCTGTACGAAAGGGACAGGCTTTTCAGTATCTCACCCAGGTAGCTGGTTTTGTGCTTTTTCAGATACTGGATAATAGCTCTTTTGGTAGGATTCTTGGTTTGAATGGCAAAATTCGTGTTCATTTTCTACCGGTTTATTGATAAGTCTCAGATGATGTGTTTATTATTTAGACGCAAAAAACCGGTAAAAGGTTGCTTCAATGAACACGAATTCAAAAAGTAATAATATTTTGTATTTCAGTTTTTTAATAAATTTTAGTCGAATAATGGACGAAAAAAGTCCATTTTTAGACCAAAAAAGCTTTCCGCTCCGGTTCCATCAGGGTCCCGGTCAGTCTGTCTGTGAATTGCTCAATTCTTATGTTGAACCCGGAATATTACAGGCACTGGTTCAGAATCGACTCATACAGTTCCTGTTTCCCACTGACCTGTTCAGGTTCTCCGAATTCTTCAGTCAGCTTTCGCAGGTCTTCCAGTTTGAGATCACCTTTTTCAAAAGCATTTCCGGGCCCGCTGTCGAAAGAAGCATATCTTTTCTTTCTCAGGGCCAGGTAATCGGTCTGATCAAGTACTTTCCTGGCCACCTGGTAAGCTCTGGCAAAGGCATCCATTCCGGCAATGTGGGCAATGAACAGGTCTTCCTGGTCGGTCGAATTCCTGCGTAATTTGGCGTCGAAGTTAATGCCTCCCGTTGTAAAACCGCCTGCCTGTATGATCACCAGCATGGCCTCAGCCAGCTCGTACACATTGATCGGAAACTGGTCGGTATCCCAGCCGTTCTGATAGTCACCCCGGTTGGCATCGATGCTACAGAACAGACCTGCATCCACGGCCAGTTGCAGCTCATGCTGGAAGGTATGTCCGGCCAGGGAGGCATGGTTCACTTCAATATTCAGCTTAAAATCACCCGCCAGGTCGTATTGCTTCAGGAATCCGATCACAGTGGCCGTATCATAATCGTATTGATGTTTGGTGGGTTCCATAGGTTTCGGCTCAATCAGAAAAGTACCCCTGAAGCCGTTCCTTCTGGCATAATCCCGGGCCATATGCAGGAACCTGGCCATATGTTCCGTTTCCCTCTTCATATCGGTATTCAACAGACTCATATAACCTTCCCGGCCGCCCCAGAAAACATAATTCTCCCCTCCCAGGGCGATGGTAGCATCCAGGGCATTTTTTACCTGGGCCCCTGCCTTTGCCACCACCCTGAAATCGGGATTGGTAGCGGCTCCGTTCATATACCGTTTGTGTGAAAACAGATTGGCGGTACCCCACAGCAGCTTAACTCCTGATTTCTCCTGCCATTCCCTGGCATAATCGATCATGGCCGCCAGTCTTTTTTCCGACTCCTTCAGGGAATCGGCCTCATCCACCAGATCAAAATCATGGAAGCAGTAATATGGCAGTCCCATTTTGGTGAGGAATTCGAAGGCGGCATCCATCCGCTGCCTGGCCCTTCCCAACGGATCTTTATGGTCGTTCCAGGGAAGGTCACGGGTTTCCTTCCCGAAAGGGTCCAGCCCGGTGCCGGTCAGGGTATGCCAGTATGCCATGGCAAAACGGAAATAATCTTTCATGGTTTTTCCTTCGATTTTCTCATCCGGACGGTAATATTTGAAGGCCAGAGGATTTTTTGAATCTTTTCCTTCATAGGTAATTTCCCCTATCCCGGGAAAATATTCCCTGTCACCTGTTAAATAGCTCATAATCTGGTTTTTGTTGTTAGAAATTGTAGAAAAATACTGTATCAAAATGTTTGCGGAGTTTTCCACTTTTTAAAGCTAAACACCT
This sequence comes from Bacteroidota bacterium, assembly GCA_011042635.1. GTDB lineage: Bacteria > Bacteroidota > Bacteroidia > Bacteroidales > VadinHA17 > HyVt-105. Next base: position 2,959 of record DQWH01000174.1, read on the forward strand.
TTTTTTAAAATTAAAACGATTGTTGGAAAATTGGCTTGTTACCAGACAATTTGCCATTCCGATCAAACGGATTGATGCGGAAGAAAATAAATAACGGATTGTGATTATCCGAAAGAAAATATATTTTTGAACCTTTCTGTCAAATTTAACACATCGAAAATATGGAATCAGCATTTAATCTGGGATGGATCGATTACCTGGTCATGCTCGTGTATTTTTCCTTTGTGGTCGGTATTGGCTGGGCACTCAAGAAATACATGAAAAATGCCGTCGATTTTCTTGAGGCCGGACGTTCCCTGCCGGCATGGATTACCGGACTGGCTTTTATTTCGGCCAATCTGGGAGCTCTCGAGGTAATCGGCATGGCAGCTTCAGGTGCCAAATACGGTATGGCCACTGTGCATTTTTACTGGATCGGGGCCATTCCTGCCATGGTATTTCTGGCCATCTTCATGATGCCCTTCTATTACGGTTCAAAAGCCCGGTCAGTCCCCGAATACCTGAAACTCCGGTTCGATGAGAAAACAAGAGGCTTCAACGCCTTTTCCTTTGCAATCATGACCGTCCTGTCCTCGGGGATCTCCATGTATGCCATGGCCCTGTTGGCTCAGACACTTTTGCCCTTTCGTTTTGAGCTCGGTCCATTCAGCGAGTTTGATTTTTATCTGGTGTTTGCCGCACTGATCGTGCTTATATATACTTACCTGGGAGGACTTACCTCAGCTATATACAACGAGGTGCTTCAGTTTTTCCTGATCGTGATCGGGTTCTCCCCGCTGGTTATCCTGGGCCTGGTCAGGATCGGAGGATGGGAAGGCCTGAAGGAACAGCTGGAAGTGGTTTCCCTGGCCCATGGTTTTGAAAAGGATGCGTTCATCAGCACCTGGAAATATGCCGGATCACCCGATGCCGATCCGCTGGGGGTGGAATGGTTCGGTGTGATCATGGGTCTGGGATTTGTCCTGTCCTTCGGTTACTGGTGCACCAACTTCCTGGTAGTCCAGCGTGCTTTGGCAGCAGGCTCCATGGCTGCAGCCAGAAAAACCCCCCTTATTGGAGCTATTCCAAAGATGCTACTGCCCGTGCTGGTCATTGTGCCCGGAATGATTGCCATTGCCCTGACCTATATGCCCGATAGCGGTTTCACCCTTCCCACCAAGGAAGGCAGCGACTTGCTCAACTATGATATGGCCATCCCCGTGCTGCTGAAAACCTATTTTCCCACCGGTGTGCTGGGGCTGGGGGTTACCGCCCTGCTGGCCTCTTTCATGTCGGGTATGGCCGGAAATGTATCGGCTTTCAATACCGTTTTTACTTACGACATTTACCAGAGCTATATCCGCCCGAACAAGCCCGACAGGCATTATTTCAGGGTGGGTCAGCTTACCACGGTTTTCGGGGTGCTGATCAGTATTCTTGCGGCCTATGTGGCAAAAATGTTCAATAATGTGATGGACTTTCTTCAGCTGATCTTTGCCTTCATCAATGCGCCCCTGTTTGCCACCTTCCTCCTCGGTATGTTCTGGAAGAGAGCAACGGGCCATGGCGCGTTCTACGCTCTGATCGGAGGAACACTGGCTGCAGCCGTACATCACGGACTGACAGCTCCGGCCGGGGCTGATTCAATGATTAAAGGAGGCTGGCTGGTGGGAGGCGTCGACCATGTGTTAAAAGCCTACCCGAGTGAAATGGCACAGAATTTCTGGACTGCCATATATGCCTTCAGCATATGTCTGGTTCTGACCATTATCATCTCCCTCTTCACACGACAGCTGAAAACGGAAGGACAGCTCAAGGGTCTGGTATACTCCCTTACTCCCAAATACAGGGAAAAAGGACTGGCCTGGTACAGAAAACCCGAATTCCTGGCTGTTATCGTACTGGCCATTGCCCTTGTGTTCAGTATTCTTTTCTGGTAACCATTAAAACAATACCAACATGGGATTAGACATAAAAATACCGATTGGATTCATGTTCAGCCTGCTGGGTTTGCTGCTGACCACTCACGGAATAATAAGCGCATCGAATGAAGCCCTTTATGCCCGTTCCCTGGGGATCAATATCAACCTGTGGACCGGGATCTTTATGCTGGTGATCGGAATCATTCTTCTGGCTTTCAGCAGGTTAAAGATATTTAAAAAGAAGCTGGAAGAAAACATCAGAGAAACGGAAAAATCAGATTAAGCATATCCCGTACATGCCCGGTTATTCCCGGCCCCTTTATGGAATCAGTCATTCCATTCCGGCCAGGGATTCATAATGCCGGAAAATCCTGGTCAGATCATCGGGGTTCTCCAGGTCGGGGATGTGTTTCTCTAGGAATTCTCCCATTTCCTTCTGATGATCAGGAAACAGCTTGAGAAATGAGCGGGTTCTGGTCCGGAGCTTCTCCGGTTCTTCGCCCTTCGGCCTTACCATGATGTACGTATTGTCAACAAACTCATCGTAACGGCGGTCGGGGCTGTAGGCAGCCTCATAATCGGCCTCCCTGAAACGCTTTTCAAATACCTGATACACTTCAAAAGCTGTGCCTTCATAGATCATTCGCACATATCTCCTGTCGTCCGGCCCTTTGACGGGTTTCTTTTTGAACACCCAGAAATGGCCGGAACGGTCACCCTCTATATAAAAACGGGACACCATTCTGTCGGAAGCCAACATAGCTTCTCCTGATGGAGAAAGGAATATGAGTTGTTCATTGTAAGCATCATAGTTGATCTGGATATTACGAAATACGGAACTGTCATTCAGGACAATAATGCCTGGTTTCCAGTCCTGGAAAATGGTCGGCGTTCCTTTTACCCCTTCATACCTCGTGTCAAAGGTCAGAACATTATCAATCTGGCGGAGATTTAACAAATCCTTTATTGATCTCTGGATCTGAGTGGTCGGAGGAGCATCCTGGGCAAAAGCGATGACAAACAAACCAAAAAGCTGGAAAAGAACTAATAACTTTTTCATTTCAGTATTATTTTTCGTATTAATATTAACATGTAGGTCTGTATTATCAAAATTAACAGGTTTTTTTACATCAATTGTATACATATCCACCGAAAAAATACGGGCTGCTTTTTATATTATATTTGCTTTGTGCCGCAAGATTTATGCCATCAAGTTAGAGGAAAAGCGGTTTTTCCATTAACTGAAAAAGAATATGCTGAAAATTACAGCCGATGAACAGATACCCTTCCTGCGAAGTGTGCTGGAACCCTACGCCAGGGTGGAGTATCTCCCCGGAAATCTCATCCGGAAAGATCATCTGAAAAACACCGATGCTCTGATTATACGTACACGTACCCGTTGCAACCCATCTCTGTTGGAAGGAACCCGCATCCGTTTTATTGCCACAGCCACCATTGGATATGATCATATTGATACGGGATACTGCAGCCGGAAGGGAATTGCCTGGGCCAATGCTCCGGGATGCAACGCCTCATCGGTAATGCAATATATGGCATCGGTTCTGGCTTTTCTGCACCTGCAGAAACACATTTCCTTCAGCGAACAGGTACTGGGGATCATAGGAGTTGGACATGTTGGGAAAAAGGTGCATCAGCTGGCCTCTCTGATGGGCATCCCTGTCCTTCTGTACGACCCACCCAGGGCACGTGCGGAAGGCCGGCAGGGTTTCAGTACCCTGGATGAGATTTTCGAAAGAGCCACCCTGCTCAGTTTTCATGTCCCCCTGAACCGGAAAGACCCTGACAAAACTTACCACATGGGCAATGCAGAATTTTTCAAGCGTATGCAGCAACCATTTATTCTGATCAATACAGCCCGGGGGGAAGTGCTCGAAACCCGTGGAGTACTGGAGGCCATGGAATCAGGGAAGATAAAAGCAGCCGTTCTGGATGTATGGGAAAATGAGCCGCATGTGGATTCCACTCTGTTAAAGAACGCTTTGATCGCCACATCCCACATTGCAGGATATTCCACAGAAGGAAAAGCCAACGGAACAGCCATGTCGGTCCGTTCCCTGGCCCGGCATTTCGGATTGCCTCTTGAAAACTGGTATCCGCATCCCCTTCCGGAACCCGGTAATCGGGATATTTTCCCTGAAGGAAAGCATGAAACGGAAATACTCTGTTCCGCCCTGCTCAAAGCCTATCCGGTTCAACAGGATTCGCAGAAACTGAAAAATAACCCGGGTTCTTTCGAGCAACTTCGGGATCATTATCCAGTACGCAGGGAATACGGAGCTTACCGAATACATATTCAGCATCACCATACCGGTTTCAGAAAGAAATTGTCAACTTTGGGATTTGAAATCAGATGACCACAACACAACAGAATATGATGAAAGAGAAAGCAGATATCGGACTGATCGGTCTGGCCGTCATGGGCGAAAACCTGGTTTTGAACATGGAGAGCAAAGGTTTTCATGTATCGGTCTTCAACCGGACCATTGATAAAGTGGATCGTTTCACCGCTGGACGGGCCCGGGGGAAAAACATTACCGGCACCCACAGCCTGAAGGAACTGGTAACCACCCTGGAGAAGCCAAGGAAAGTGATGATCATGGTAAGGGCCGGCAGGGCCGTGGATGAAGTGATCAATGAACTGGTTCCTCTGCTCGAGCCGGGAGATATCATCATTGACGGAGGAAACTCCCATTACCCCGACTCGATCAGGCGTACCCGTCAGCTGGAAGAAAAGGGATTGCTGTTTGTGGGCACCGGCGTGTCAGGAGGAGAAGAAGGAGCCCTGCAAGGACCCTCGATCATGCCGGGAGGTTCGGAAAAGGCATGGCCCCTGATCAAACCCATCTTTCAGTCCATTGCAGCCAGAGTCGAAGGAGTTCCGTGCTGCGAATGGATTGGAAAAGACGGGGCTGGACATTTCGTCAAAATGGCACATAACGGAATCGAGTACGGTGACATGCAGCTCATCGCCGAATCGTACCATATGATGAAGGAAATGATGGGGATGCAGGCGAACGAAATGCACCGGGTATTCAGGGAATGGAACCGGGGGGACCTCAACAGTTACCTGATCGAGATCACCGCGGCTATCCTGGCATACACGGATGATGACGGAGAACCACTGGTTGATAAGATCCAGGATGCTGCCGGCCAGAAAGGAACGGGAAAATGGACCGGCATCACCGCACTGGATATCGGCGTACCACTGACACTGATTACCGAAGCCGTTTTTGCGAGGAGCCTTTCCGCACGCAGGGAAGAACGGGTAACAGCTTCCGGAATCCTCACAGGTCCGGAGGCCCGGTCATCGGTTGACAGAGATTCCTTTATCACTGATCTTCAACAGGCATTGTATGCTTCCAAAATAGTATCCTATGCCCAGGGATTTGCCCTGATGTATGAAGGGGCCCGGGAATACGGATGGGAGCTGGATTACGGAAGCATTGCCCGGATGTGGAGAGGGGGTTGTATTATCCGTTCGGCATTTCTGGAGAAGATCACCGAAGCCTATCAAAAAGATCCCGGTCTGACGAACCTGCTTCTGGCACCCTATTTCAGAAAAACTCTGGCAAATGCCCAGCAGGGATGGAGAAACGTTACTACTACCGCCCTTCGGAACGGAATTCCCGCACCCGCCATGGCTGCCTCCCTCACCTATTACGACGGATATCGGTCGGCCCGCCTTCCCGCCAGTCTGATCCAGGCACAACGCGATTATTTCGGGGCGCACATGTACGAAAGAACAGACAGGGAGAAGGGAAGGTTTTTTCACACCAACTGGACTGGCAAGGGAGGAAACACATCTTCAAGCACTTATAACGTATAAAGCACGCGCATCACAAATCAAAAAGGGAAAATGGGAAAATACTAGCCGATATTTCCTATTTTTGCCAAAAATTTTCTCAATATGGAACAATCAGTGATTCAACGTGCAGCAGACAACATCCGTATCCTTTCCCTGGCTATGGTTGAAAAAGCCAAATCGGGACATCCCGGGGGAGCCATGGGAGGGGCCGATTTTATCAATATTCTTTATTCCGAATTTCTGAATTTCGATCCCACCGATATGCAATGGATCAACCGCGACCGGTTTTTCCTGGATCCCGGGCACATGTCGCCCATGTTGTATGCTGTCCTCACCCTCACCGGACATTTCAGTTTTGAAGACATTAAAAATTTCAGGCAATGGGGCAGCCCCACACCCGGCCACCCTGAACTGGACCTCAAAAGGGGCATTGAAAACACCTCGGGGCCGCTGGGACAGGGACATGTCATGGCCGTCGGGGCAGCCATAGCAGAAAGCTTCCTCACCCACCGCTTTGGAGAATGGATGTCGCATAAAATCTATACCCTGATCTCCGATGGGGGCATCCAGGAAGAGATTTCGCAGGGGGCCGGAAGGCTGGCCGGCTACCTGGGGCTGAGCAATCTGATCATGTTTTACGATTCCAACGATATTCAGCTGTCGACCGAAACCAGTGACGTAACAAGGGAAGATACGGCCAGGAAATATGAATCCTGGGGATGGAGGGTTCATACTATTGACGGGAATGACCCTGAACAGATCCGCAGGGCTCTGAAAACCGCTGTGGAAGAAAAGGAAAAACCCAGCCTGATCATCGGGAAAACGATCATGGGAAAAGGAGCCGTTACCGAAAACGGGCAAAGTTTCGAAAGGCAGGTTTCTACCCATGGTATGCCTCTTTCGGCTGCCGGAGCTTCCTTTGAAAAAACCGTTGAAAATCTGGGAGGCGATCCGGATAATCCTTTCATGATCTTTCCCGAGGTAGCCGATTATTATGCCAAGGTTCTGCAAAAGAAAAAGGAATATGCTGCCTGGAAAAAAGAGGAACAGGCCCGATGGGAAAAAATGAACCCCGAACTGGCGGAAAAACTGGAACTTTTTTATTCGGGAAAAATCAAAGGAATTGATTTCTCTTCGATCGTACAGAAGGAAAATATAGCCACCCGGGCTGCTTCGGGAGCCGTGCTGGCTGAACTGGCCGGCAGGGTGGAAAACCTCATTGTAACATCGGCCGACCTGTCGAACAGCGACAAAACAGATGCTTTTTTGAAAAAAACATCGGCATTCGGCTACCAGGATTTCAGCGGATCGTTCCTGCAGGTTGGCGTTTCCGAATTAACCATGGCAGCCATGGTTAACGGGATGGCCCTACATGGGGGAGTGATCCCCGTATGCGGAACGTTCTTTGTATTTTCCGATTACATGAAACCGGCTGTACGCCTGGCCGCCCTGATGAAACTTCCTGTCATATATATCTGGACACACGATGCTTTTCGTGTGGGAGAGGACGGTCCTACCCACCAGCCTGTGGAACAGGAGGCCCAGATCAGGCTAATGGAACAATTGAAAAATCATTCGGGCAAACGCAGCATGCTGGTTTTGCGGCCTGCCGATGCCAGTGAAACCACTATTGCCTGGAAAATGGCACTTGAAAACCGGGAAACACCCACCGCCCTCATCCTTTCACGCCAGGGCATTACCGATCTGCCCGTACAGAGAACAAGTAAATACGAAAGCGCCCTGCAGGCCCGGCTGGGAGCCTATGTCGTAGAGAAACCCGAGGGAAAACCCGATGTGATTCTGGTGGGTAACGGATCGGAAGTCTCCACCCTGGTAGCAGGTGCTGACCTGCTCAAAAAAGAAAAAGGACTGAAGGTACAGGTAGTGTCGGCCATTTCAGAGGGGTTGTTCCGGGAACAGCCCGAAGAATACCAGAAAGAAGTGATCCCTCCGGATGTTCCC
>DQWH01000082.1 GCA_011042635.1 Bacteroidota bacterium
CCTGGATAATCCGGTCGGATATGACCTGTAGCCTGACCGATTCGTTTGCAAGAGCGGCTTCCGGATAAACGATGATTCCGTTGCCGGTTTTTCTTACCGGAGAGCTGCCGCAGGAGGTAAGGAAGAATGGCAGCAGGACTCCTGCCAGAAAAAGCAGAATAAGGATGTTTCGTTTTTCTTGCATGGTAAAGGAGGTTTTTTGATACGGCAAATTATGATTTTTTTATTCATGCGAAATTCCATACCCTTTTGATCAGATTGTTTGTTATTCGGATGAACCTGTTACCGGATCATTTGGCGGATAAACCGGACGCCTGACAAGGACCCCCTTATCAGGCAGCCTGACTTACCTGATCTGATTCGACCTGAACCTATTAACCAAAAACCTGCTCAATAAAAAAAAAGATCATTACAAAGCGCAGTTCCCGATTTGGTGACCAGGATACAAACCGGTCGTTTCATAACAAAATAAAGTTACATATTCCTTTACCGGCAAAATTGATACTATTTTGTCCGTTTATTATAATTATTTGCTTGTCTGAATCCTTGCCAGTTGCCCGATTGATAGATAGTGTATAAGTTACACTTAATTTCCCTTTCGGAAGTGATACTGCCGTTTTCCACTGTATTCCCTGTATTCCCGTTTTCTACCGGTTGCCTCCCTGTTTAAAAAACTCGGTTTGACCTTATATAAAGGCAGTATAGCCTGTTTTAGGGGATGTTTTTTCCCGGCCGTTGTGTATTGATTATGCTGGTTAATTGCCATATATTTGAAATATATTTGTATCGTACACTAAGGTGTGTAAGGCCATAGATAACTGAAAAACAATGATATCTCACAAAATTGTTCCGAATGTATCAGTTGACTGTGTTATATTCGGATTTGATTTTGAAAAGTTGAATGTATTGCTGGTCGACCGTGAGCTGAAAGATGAGAAAACAGGGAAAGTGTTGATCAATGACCACACCCTTACCGGTTACCATATTTATGAAGACGAAGACCTGGATGCAGCTGCCTACAGGATCCTGAAGGAGTTGACGGGACTTGACAACCTTTTCCTTGAACAGTTTGCTGCTTTCGGACAGATAGACAGGGTTTCTTCAGAAAAAGACCAGTTATGGCTGAAGCATATCAATAAGGAATTTGCCGACCGGATCATTACCGTGGGCTACCTGGCACTGATCGATAATACGCGGGTGACTCTGAAACTGTCGGGGAAAAATGTGCAGTGGTATCCGGTGAATGAGGTGAAGGATATGGAGATGGCGTTTGATCATAAGCATATAGTTTATAAAGCCCTGGAAGCGTTACAGAAAAAAGTGAAGGTGGAACCCATTGCATTTGAACTCCTTCCTGATTATTTTACCCTTTCGCAACTGCAGAAACTGTATGAGGCCCTGCTGGGAGCCTCTTTTGACAAACGAAATTTCCGGAAGAAAATATCGCAAATGCACTACGTGATTCCCCTGAAGAAGAAGCAGAAAGGCGTGCCTCATAAACCGGCCCAGTATTACCTGTTCAGCCGCGAGGTATATGAAAAAACCAAAAAAAACCGGATTTCCTTCATCGTATGAGAGGTTCTTCCCGGAATACATATCCTGAAGTATGCCTCTACCACCCATACCGTATTTTCTGCCTCCTTCCCCTGCTGATTCCTGTTACCTGTTAATCTGTTTTCGCCATGAACCTGCACGTTATTGACCTGGGTATTATCGTGCTGTATCTGATAGCCACCGTTTTTATCGGGTACTGGGTTTCCCACAGAGCTTCCCGGAATATCCAATCGTATTTTCTCGGAGGGAATATCCTTCCATGGTATTTTCTGGGAATATCGAATGCTTCGGGCATGTTCGATATAGCCGGAACCATGCTTATCGTTTACTGGCTTGCCGTGTACGGACTGAAGAGCATCTGGATCCCCTGGCTGTGGCCTGTTTTCAACCAGATCTTCCTGATGGTTTACCTCTCGGCCTGGCTGCGCCGCTCGCGGGTTATGACAGGTGCCGAATGGATACGGACACGCTTTGGGAAAGGACTTGCCGCCAATCTTTCACACATCATTGTGGTGATCTTTGCCCTGGTAAGTGTGATTGGCTTCCTGTCATACGGTTTCAAGGGTATTGGAAAATTTGCTTCGGCTTTTCTGCCTCCCATTGTGACTAACCCGGAATATCTGCTCAAACACCCGCAGATCAATGTGAATCTCTATGCCTTGATCCTGATGGCCGTAACTACCTTTTACGTGGTGAAGGGAGGTATGTTCAGCGTGGTGATCACCGAGGTCATTCAGTACGGTATCCTCATCATTTCTTCTATTGCCATCGGGATTATTGCCATGACCCAGGTAGCGCCCGGAGCCATCGACGCCGTTGTGCCGGAAGGATGGAAAAGCATATGGTTCGGCTGGGCCGTGGGGCTTGACTGGACCCAGATATCCGATGCAGCATCCGACAAGCTGCATGCTTTTAACGAATGGATCGTGAACGATGGTTACCAAATGTTCGGATTGTTTTTTGTCATGATGCTTTTCAAAGGCATCTTTGTTTCGGCTGCCGGGCCGGCTCCGAACTATGACATGCAACGCATTCTGGCTACACGCAATCCCAGCGAGGCTTCCAAAATGAGCTCTCTGGTGAATGTGGTACTGAACCCGGGAAGATATTTTATGATTACCGGGCTTACGGTACTGGCCCTGGTTCATTTCGACAGTTTGTATACGGGTTCCCTTACAGAACCCGATTTTGAAAGCATCCTCCCCGAGGTGCTGGCCACCTATGTACCCGTGGGTCTGCTTGGATTCCTCATGGCAGGACTTTTCGCAGCTTTCATGAGCAATTTTGCCGCCACGGTGAATGCCGCCCCGGCGTATATTGTGAACGACATATACAAAAGGTATATCAATCCCCATGCGGATGAAAAAAAATATGTCATGATGAGTTATGCCTCCTCTTTGCTGATCGTGATCATCGGGATCACCGTGGGCTTTCTCATCACCTCGATCAATGATGTGGTCCTTTGGCTTACGGCTGCTCTGTGGGGCGGATATACCGCACCCAACGTGCTGAAATGGTATTGGTGGAGGTTCAACGGATACGGTTATTTCTGGGGTATGGTGGCCGGTATCGGAGCCGCCCTGATCCTGCCTCTTCTGAACCTGGAGATCCTCCACAAATGGCCTCTTCTGAATAACTTCAGTATGAACGCTTTTCCCATCATCCTGCTGCTTTCTACTGCCGGAAGTGTGCTGGGATCGTTGTTTACCAAACCCGAAGATCCTGAAACCCTGAAAAATTTCTATAAAAGCGTCCGTCCCTGGGGATTCTGGAAACCGGTCCACGAAATGGTGGTGTGTGAAGATCCTTCGTTCGAAGGCAACCACAATTTCTGGCTGGATATGTTCAATATTGTGGTGGGTATTGTGTGGCAAACTACCCTTATTGCATTTCCCATCTTCCTGGTCCTTCGCGAATGGACACCATTCCTGATTGCCATCGGGATCATGGCAGGAACCACCCTAATCCTCAAGTTTACCTGGTGGAACAAACTGAATGATTAATTCCTTAAATCAATGGCCATGCGATACGGACATTTTGACGATCAGAACAGGGAATATGTGATTAACCGGTGGGAAACCCCCTATCCCTGGATCAATTATCTGGGAAACCGGGATTTCTTTTCCATTATTTCAAATACGGCCGGAGGATACAGCTTCTACCGGGATGCCCGCCTTCGCCGCATTACCCGTTTCCGTTATAATAATGTCCCTCTGGATGACGGAGGGAAGTATTTTTATATCAACGATAACGGCTCGGTATGGTCGCCGGGCTGGAAACCTGTGAAGGAAGACCTCGACTGGTATACCTGCCGTCACGGGCTGGGGTATACGGTGATTACGGCGGAAAAAAACCTGGTGGAAGCAGAAGTAACCTATTTTGTTCCCCTGGATGATCCCTGCGAAATCCAGTGGGTCAAACTGACCAATAAAAGTCCCCGTGCGAAAAAAATCCTTCTCTTTTCTTTTGTGGAATGGTGCCTGTGGAACGCCCTCGACGACATGACCAATTTTCAGCGCAACTTCTCTACCGGAGAAGTGGAAGTGGAAGGCAGTGTGCTCTATCATAAAACGGAATACAGGGAAAGAAGGAACCATTATGCATTTTATTCGGTCAATGGGCCGCTGGCAGGTTTTGACACCGACAGGGAAGCATTTCTGGGAATGTACAAAGGTTTTGACCGGCCCAATGCCGTTTTTTCGGGGAAACCCCGGAATTCCATAGCCCATGGCTGGTCCCCCGTGGCATCGCATTGCCTCGAGATTTCAATGGAAGCCGGAGAAACCCGGGATATCGTTTTTCTACTGGGTTACGTGGAAAATCCCGGTCAGGAAAAATTTTCGGCCCCGGGAGTGATCAACAAAGAAAAAGCACATGCCATGATCGACCGATACCGTTCTTCCGTCCGGGTGAGCGTTGCCCTCTCATCCCTCAAAGACCACTGGACGGCTCTTCTCTCTTCCATCCGGCTGGAACATACCGATCCACAGCTCACCCGCATGGTGAATATTTGGAATCCTTACCAGTGTATGGTCACTTACCATATGTCGCGCAGCGCATCCTATTTCGAATCAGGTATCGGGCGGGGCATGGGATTCCGCGATTCCAACCAGGACCTGGCGGGGTATGTACACATGGCTCCCGGCCTGGCCCGTCAGCGGATCATCGATATTGCCTCCACCCAGTTCGAGGACGGAAGCGATTTCCATCAATACCAGCCCCTTACAAAACGAGGCAATGGGAAGATCGGGGGAAATTTCCATGACGACCCGCTCTGGCTAATTTTCGGAACGGCCGTATATATCAGGGAAACTGGCGACTGGGCTATCCTGGATGAGATAGTACCTTTCGATAATGATCTTTCCAGAACCGATACCCTTTTCGGTCATCTGGAAAGGTCTTTCCGTTACATACTGAATAACCGGGGTCCCCACGGCCTCCCTCTGATCGGCCGGGCCGACTGGAACGACTGTCTTAACCTGAACTGTTTTTCTGAAAATCCCGACGAGAGTTTCCAAACTACCGGGAACAGAGAGGGTGGCCAGGCCGAATCGGTATTTATTGCCGGCATGTTTGTCCGGTACGGGAACGATCTGGCTGCCATGGCAGAAAAAAGAGGCCAGCATGACCTGGCGGCAGAAGTGCGGGGGCATACCGAAGAAATGGCAGGGATCATTGAAAAATACGGATGGGACGGAGAATGGTTCCTCCGAGCCTATGACCATTTCGGCGAAAAGGTAGGTAGCCGGGAGAATACAGAAGGAAAGATCTTTATCGAACCTCAGGGTATGTGCATTATGGCAGGAACAGGACTCGGTGACGGGAAAGCGGTACAGGCCCTTGAATCGGTCAACCGGTACCTGGCCTGCCCGTACGGCATCGTGCTTAACCATCCGGCATATACCTGCTATTACCTCCACCTGGGAGAAATATCGAGCTATCCCGAAGGATACAAGGAAAATGCAGGTGTCTTCTGCCACAACAACCCCTGGATCATGATTGCTGAAACACACACGGGGAACGGCAACCGGGCTTTCGATTATTACACCCGCATTACTCCTTCCTATTCGGAGGAAATCAGTGATCTGCACCGTACCGAACCGTATGTGTATTCCCAGATGATCGCAGGTAAAGATGCTTTCAGGCCCGGTGAAGCCAAGAACAGCTGGCTGACCGGTACGGCCGCCTGGTGTATGCATACCATTACACAGTATATCCTGGGCGTACGGCCCGAGTTTGACGGTTTGCGGGTGGATCCCTGCATTCCGGCCGAATGGGACGGCTTCCGTATGACCAGGAAATTCCGGGGGGCTGTTTATCAAATTGACGTGCTGAATCCCGCACACCGGCAGAAAGGGATAAAGGAAATCCTGTTGGACGGGCAGCTGCATACCGGCAATCTGATCCCTCCCTTTCCGGAGGGTACTTTGCATACAGTAAATGTAACCATGGGGTAACTGCCCCGCACAGAAACTTCAACCATTACCAGTTATGAAACGATTCACATCCTGTTTTTTCACCGGAGTGCTTGCCGTGAGCGCTTCATTCTTAATGCCGGCCTGCAGTGCCGGTTCTGCAGGGGCTGACGGAAACAGACGGCCGGATTCCACCGGGTTATTTCTGATCAATCAGGAAGGGTATAGGCCCGGGTCAGCCAAGATCGCCCTGTTGCGCCTGCCGGCCACAGAATTCGAAGTGGTGGACGAAGAGAGCGGAAGGGCTGTATATTCAGGTAAGACAGGCAAACCCCGGTACTGGTCTTTATCAGGCGATACGGTGAGGGCCGCCGATTTTTCCGACCTCGATACTCCCGGAACTTACCGGCTTGTTACCCGCCAGCCTGCTGCATCTTCCTGGCCTTTTTCCATTGGGGAAAATGTGTACAGCGACATTACTGTGGCTTCCATACGCGCCTTTTATTTCAACAGGTCGGGAATGGAAATCGTCCCGGAATACGGGGGGAAATGGGCCCGGCCGGCAGGACATCCCGACACCTCGGTCCTGATACATCCATCGGCCGCTTCCCCTTCCCGGCCTGCCGGTACGGTGATTTCCAGCCCGGGAGGCTGGTACGATGCCGGTGATTACAACAAATACATGGTGAACAGCGGGATCACTACGTATACCCTGTTGCTCTTTCTACAGCAATATCCGGAATACTGCAGGGAACTCAGACTAAATATACCGGAAAGCAACAATACCCTGCCCGATGTGGCCGATGAACTACTGTACAATCTGAAGTGGATGCTTACTATGCAGGATCCGGCCGACGGGGGAGTATATCATAAGCTGACACACAAAAATTTCAGCGGATTTGTAATGCCTCATCAGACCACCGAACCGCGGTACGTGGTGCAGAAATCCACTGCCGCTGCCCTGAATTTTGCCGCCGTAACAGCCATGGCGGCCCGGGTCCTGAAAAATTATCCCGGGCCGGAAACGGAAAACCTTCCGGAGACCTGCCTCCGGGCAGCCCGGAAAGCCATGGCATGGGCCCGGGAACACTCTGATGTTATATACCGCCAGCCCGCGGATATTCAAACAGGAGAGTACGGTGACGGAAACCTGGAAGACGAGTGGTTCTGGGCGGAAACGGAACTGGCTCTTACCGGGGAAGATCCCGGCGCAATAAATACCGGATATATCAGGGACCATGAATTCAGAACCCCCACCTGGAACCAGGTAGAAATGCTCGGGCTATGGTCCCTGGTACTTTCCGGTCAGGAGGAGTTTTCTGCGGCAGCCGGCCTGGCTGGGGGAAAACTCATGGAGCGGGCCGGTATCCTGTACAAAAAATACAACACCTCCCCGTATCTGGTAAGCCTGGATCATTTCGAATGGGGCAGTAACGCGGAGGTGGCAAACCAGGCCCTGGTCAAGCTGATCGCCATGAATATTTCGGGTGATGAGAAATACCTTGCTGCCATACAGGGAGATGTGGACTACCTGCTGGGAAGGAATGCCACGGGGTATTGTTTTGTTACCGGTTTCGGCTCCCGGTCACCCGTGAATATTCACCACCGCCCCTCCGGTGCCGACGGCATACCCGAACCCGTGCCGGGCTTCCTGGTGGGAGGGCCTAATACACAAGTGATGCACGATTGCGGACCGCTTGTAAAAAGGTCGGCTTTTCCGGCCCGGTCGTATACCGACACGGAATGCAGCTATTCAACCAACGAAATTGCCATCAACTGGAATGTTCCCTTCTTTTATCTGATGGGTGCCATGGATGTCATGACACGCAAGGCAGGATTATAAGCGAGGGATTTTATGTGCCGATCAGGTCCTTCCGGGAGAAATCATCCACATTTTCTGCGTATTCCGGCAGGCAGTCGGGACACAGGCAATCATGGTACTTTTCCCTGATCCTGACCAGCACCTCGGGGGAGATCAGGTATTTCTCACACCAGCAGGGCTTCCCCGTTTGCTGAAAACAGGAAAAGGTGCGCCCGCATCTGGGACATTTTTTGGAAATGGCTTTCATATCGGGGTTTATTTGCTCAGAGTAACGCTTACACATTCCACCCGACCTCCAACAGGTGGATTCATCTTCGACACTTTGATCGTGGCACGCTCGATCCCCTTGAGTTCATCGTACAGGGTGTCGAGGATGCGGGAGGCAATATGTTCCAGAAGATGCGATTTTTTCTGCATCTCCCGTTTCACGATTTCATAAGCTTTCTGGTAATTCACCGCATCGCGCAGGTTATCGGTGGATGCCGGAAGGGTCATATCGGTTTCCAGCGAAAGGTCTACCAGAAAACGGTTCCCTACGATCTGCTCTTCCCGGAAATGCCCGTGGTAGGCATAAAATTCCATATTTTCGATCCGGATCACTCCCATCGGGCCGGCCACATGGTTTAATTATTCTGCAATGTTACGAATCATTATTATACGTTATCCTTTTCCTGCCGGCTTTTATCCCGGTTTTTTCAACATTTTTTCCCCGTGTAGCAGAAAAATGAATTTTATTCATCTGTTTTTCCATCCTGTGCAATTTCCTCCTATTTTTGTAATCTGTTTGCCAATCGCTTATTTTATTTTCCGATGGAAGAAAAAAGATCATCCCTGAATTTTATTGAACAGATCATTACCGACGATCTGAGAGCCGGAAAGAATAACGGGAAAGTGCATACCCGTTTTCCTCCTGAACCCAACGGGTACCTGCACATTGGTCATGCCAAGTCAATCTGCCTCAATTTCGGACTGGCACGGAAATACGGAGGAAAATGCAACCTGCGGTACGATGATACCAATCCTACCAAAGAGGAACAGGAATATGTCGATTCCATCAGGGAAGATATCCGCTGGCTGGGATTCGACTGGGAAGACAGGGAGTTTTATGCATCCGATTATTTCGACCAGCTGTATGCCTGGGCGGAAAAAATGATCATGGACGGTAAAGCCTATGTGGACGACCAGTCGGCCGAGCAGATAGCCGAACAGAAGGGGACCCCCACGGTTCCCGGGAAGGAAAGCCCTTACCGCAGCCGTTCGCCGGAAGAAAACCTCAGACTTTTCAGGGAAATGAGGGACGGAAAATACGGAGAAGGGGAGAAAGTACTCCGGGCCAGAATCGATATGGCTTCTCCCAATATGCATATGCGTGATCCCATCATGTACCGCATCATGCACAGATCACACCACCGCACCGGTGACAAATGGTGTGTTTACCCCATGTATGATTTTGCCCACGGACAATCCGATTATATCGAGGGGGTCACCCATTCGGTATGTACCCTGGAATTTGAGGTGCACCGGCCCTTATACGACTGGTTCCTCGATCAGGTATATACTCCGGGAACCGTGCGTCCCCGGCAGATCGAATTTGCCCGCCTGAACCTGAATTATACGGTCATGAGTAAGCGCCGTCTCCTTGAATTGGTGCAGATGGGTATTGTCAAAGGCTGGGATGACCCCCGCATGCCCACCATATCAGGTCTCCGCCGAAGGGGATATACCCCGGAATCAATCCGTGTGTTTGCGGAAAAAGTGGGGGTGACCAAAACCGACAGCGTGATCGATGTATCGCTGCTCGAACACAGTGTGCGCGACGACCTGAACAAAAAAGCTCCCCGTGTGATGGGGGTTCTTCGTCCTTTGAAGGTGGTGATCGAAAATTACCCGGAAGGAAAGGTGGAAATGCTTGAAACTGTGAACAATCCCGAGGATGAAAGCATGGGAACCCGGCAGGTACCTTTCAGCCGGGAATTGTATATTGAGCAGGACGATTTTATGGAAGATCCACCGAAAAAATTTTTCCGCCTGAGACCTGGAGGGGAGGTTCGGCTGAAAAGTGCCTATATCATCCGGTGTGAAAAAGCGGTAAAGAACGAGAAAGGAGAAATCATCGAATTACGCTGTACGTATGATCCGGATACCAGAAGCGGAAGCGGTGCGCAACGAAAAGTGAAGGGGACCCTTCACTGGGTATCGGCCGCACATGCCATTGACGCGGAAGTGAGGTTGTACGACCGCCTGTTCAACGATCCCGATCCCATGGGACACAAAGACAGGGATTTCAAGGAGTTCCTGAATCCCGATTCCCTGAAGATTATCACGGGCTGCAAGCTGGAACCCCGGCTGGGGAATGTCCGTCCCCTGGATAAGTTCCAGTTCCAGCGGATCGGATATTTCTGTGTGGATCCCGACAGCACGCCCGGCAAACCGGTGTTCAATCAGACGGTTCCGCTGAAGGATACCTGGGGCAAAGTGGTGAACCGGGGATCGTGATCATTCCGGTAGCCATTCCTATGGTTCCGGCACAGAAGCAGACAGGCCCGAAGTGCATTCTTCGTTTCTTTTCGATATATTTAAAGGATAAATGCCTATTGAAAACCGCGAAGTGAAACGACAGGTTCTGCTGACCGGCATCGGAATTATTTCTGTCTTCTTGATGTTATCCGTATCTTCCTGTAAACGGCAGGACGGAATATATATGCCCGTTGCGTGTACCCTGCCGGTCGATGCCGACGATACCGGGGATTCGATCCTGATCAAGGCGGCCCATGTTGTTCCTGCCCCTGAACAGATTACCGCACTGCAAGATGAATTTATTGCCTTTATCCATTTCGGCCCGAATACCTTTACCC
>DQWH01000107.1 GCA_011042635.1 Bacteroidota bacterium
CCCTGTAAAAGGTTGGCTGGGTTCTTTCAAACGGGGATCACGCAAGTAATCCCCCTATAAACAATCCGACGCAAGCTTGCTTGCAGGAAGGATGTGCCTGTAAAGAAGAAGGGCCCGAAGGGCGCCCTGTAAAAGGTTGACTGGGTTCTTTCAAACGGGGATCACGTCAGTAATCCCCCAAAAAAATGAAATATCGGGGTATAGCGCAGCCCGGCTAGCGCACCTGCTTTGGGAGCAGGGGGTCGCAGGTTCGAATCCTGCTACCCCGACAAAAGAAAAAGGCCACGGAGTGTTGGCCTTTTTCTTTTGATCATTCCCCAAACCTGGATCACGGGGCGCCAGCCCCGTAATCCGGCCACCAGGGGATTCTTTGATTATTTGAAACAGCTGTGTGTTTTCCCCCGGGAAAAAAATGCAGGGCTAAAGCCCTGTTAATCTCAAGCTTTGTGATCCGTCGGCTACCTGTCCTCGCTAAAGGCGGGAAAGCCGACAGTAATTGTAACTTTTGGCTTCAGGGCGGGCGTTTCACATCGGTTCCACCTCAAATCTGACCTCCCGTCTGGAGTACCACAATTCCGGTAAACAAAGATATACAAGAAACAGAACACCTTTTTCTATTGTATATTCTGAAGAATTCCCGGAAAAGTCTCAGGCTTTGAAAAGGGAAAAGCAAATCAAAGCCTTTTAATGAGGAGAAGCTTTCAAGAAGCTGATTAACGGAGTATAGCCCCGCCGGCGGCGGGGGACTTGCTTTGGGAGCAAGGGGATCGCCCCGTCCCGGCAGGACTAACCCGACAAAAGAAAAAAACCAACCTGGTGAATGCCAGGTTGGTTTTTTGCATCCGGGCGGACGTCAGAAGCTCGCTCCTGTAAGGACGAACTTCAAAGCATATAATCCATAGCCGGAAGCAGCCTGACAGTTACCCCCTCATATTCAATTACATCCCTCTGATTATAGGTAATTATTAAACCCTCCTTCAATCCAAAATAATCCAGGGCTGCTTTCAGTCCGCCCAGTTCCCGTTTCATGTTCAGATCATCCAACCTGAAACACACCTGGATACAGGCCTGTGCTTTTCCTTTTTCCACTATCACAAAATCACACTCTCCTTTTCCGGTAAAATAGAACAGGTCTTTTTTTTGCCTTCTAAGGTAAAGGTATACAGCATTTTCAAGATTTCTTCCATAATCATCTGTAAATGTGGTTTTAATCTGTTGATAGATACCCATGTCCATTGCATATATTTTTTTCGGATTCCGGCTCTGCGCTTTTACCGAATAATCAAACCGGGGGAGAAAATCCAGCAGGTAGGAATCTTTCAGATAGGCAAAATAATCGGTTACGGTAGTTGTTGATGAAATTCCGAACAATCCGGTTAATTTGCGTGCCGAAATCGGTTTCCCGATATTAGAAACCAGAAATACCGTCATTTCCCTTAAACCATCCACACTCCGCAGGTTGTGCCTGACGGCAATGTCACGGTAAAGAATGTCGTCAACCAGCTGTTGCAGAATAATCCCCCTTTTGTTATGAATAAATTCCGGCATACCGCCGGTTTTCAGATAATCGTTAAAATTGTCGATACTGTTTTTCAGTCTCCCAAACCTGAGAAATTCGCTGTAGGAAAAAGGATGCAACTCATATGACAAATGCCTGCCCGTCAGGCGTGTCCCCAGTTCTCTACTCAGCAATGAAGCATTGGAACCGGTGATAAATACCAGAAAACCTTCAGCAAGTTTCTGGCTGATAAAGATTTCCCACCCCTCCACCACCTGTATTTCATCAAAAAAAAGAAACTTTACTCCCCTCTTTTTGATTTCTGCATCCAAACGGGAAAAATCAGCTGTTTCAAAACCGGCCAGCCGGATGTCTTCAAATTTCAGGAAAAGCGACTCCCCCTCACACTTCTTCAGCAATTGCAGCATTAAGGTACTCTTCCCACAGCGACGAATCCCGGAAATGATGGAACAGAAATTCGGGATGACTTGAATATCTCCCAGCAATTCCCTGGTTAATCCTTCAGGTATTTTGTCAAGATCCGCCCTCTGGGAATCGATTACCGATGATATAACTTCCTGCGTTTTCATGATTCATTATGTTGTCCAGTTCAAATATACGATATTATCCATTATTAACGGATGTTTTCATCCATTAATATTAGACATTATTAATCTGAGCAGCCTGAAATCACCACGAAGTGCTTGCTTTTTTCTCACCGGTAAAAAAATATCAGTGTTGAGGTCAGGAGTTTGCTTCTTTCTAATGCGTGCAGCCCCGGAACAATGACCCCGTCTCCGCAGAAACGGCTTTCGGCAGTGCGGCAAACCTTTGCTGGTTTGGCCAGAAAATGATTTTCAGCCGGAAATTCTGTTGAACACACGAAACCTAATACTCCGGGTCCAAACCAAGAGCCCGGACATAACTTTCATTGATCGTACAATGTTCAAATTTACAGTTTTCGGCAAAATCCAGCATAGCTTTTTTTGCCAGTTGCTGGTCGGGTCGGGCTTCCCGGATGGCCTGGTAGGTATTCCGGTTTGATTCGACAAAATCAACCACCAGTTCCCAGTTTTCGGGAACGGTGATGGACACGAAGGATGAACCTCCCAATTTTTTATAGGGCCAGAAGTGCCAGCCTATGTTATTCTCTTCCATGGTTTTCCTGAATGTCGACATCCACTCTTCCGTATTATGTCCGGTCTCTCCCATATACATCGGACGGTTTACTTTATCCCTGAATTCAATAAATTCTTTAATCGCTTCCGCAGTAGGTTCCCCTCCATAGCGATGGCAGGTGTACATTAAATTGTCGTCAAAGGATGCATCGGTAAACACATCGAAATTACTGTTCCACTGCGCACCTCCGAGCAGTATAACATGATTCATATCCACCTCCCGGATAGCCGCAACCGCCTTTTTATACAGGGGTTCCAGTTCGGCATTCAGTTCATCAATGTTTTCGAAATAAGGAGCAATGGGCTCGTTTAAAAGATCATAGCCTAAAATGACGGGTTCATTTTTGTAATACCGGGCAATTTTAACCCATATATCGATGAAAAGTTTCTGGGATTTTTCACTTTCAAATAACCAGGGATACCCGTAACTGTCGTCAATGTTATCCCCCGTTTGTCCACCCGGGGCATCATGCATATCCAGAATCAGGTATATCCCTGCTTCTCTGCACCAGCCGATCAGCCGGTCAAGACGTTCAAATCCGTCCTGAGCTACCGTCAGGCCCATATAATCTTCATCGGTAAATAATTTATAATGGAAAGGCACCCTGAGAGAATTTACTCCGGTAGATTTCAGAAAAAGAATATCCTCTCCTGTAATATAGTTGTCTTTAAAAAGTTGCCAGAATTCAGCAGTAAAATCAGGCCCAACCATTTCGCAAAAGGCCTGGTTGATACGTCCGGCGGAATTGGTTTTTCCAAAACCAAACATATATCCTTCCGGATTCAGCCAGTTTCCAAGGTTAGTCCCCCGTATGAAGAATTTTTCACCCCCGGGGGCGACCAGGTCCGGGCCATCCACCCGAATAAACACGGAAGAGGGCAGGTCTTTATTATTCTGACAACCAACCAGCAGAAACAGAACAATCAATATTAAATGATGGATTTTCATGTGGATTTTGTTTTAGGCGGTATAAATCTATTCAAAAACATGAAACAGGGAAAATAACAAATTTTAATGATTGAGAAAATAACATACCGGAAAGTGACTTCCCATCATCCTACCCAATAAAAAAACCGTTTAGGTCCACACCTTAACAGCCGCTTCCTCCTAACCCCATCCAACCGTTATCCGGAAAGTCAAAATGACAGGGAAAAACCCGTCTGCTGACTATCGTCCGAACATTTTGACACACTCCATGCATCCACTCCCGATTGGTGTGTTATTTGAAGGGGAAAAACCGGATTAAAAAAACCGTCACTTGATACCAGGAGTGAACATCATTTGCAGTCGGGTATATGTTGAAAATAAAAAGTTTGACATATGCTGTTCTCCTAATCCTGATCATGGCAGGAACCGTTCTGAGTTCCTGTAGTCTGCTCCGTAGCTCTTTCCGAAGCAGGCCAACCGCATTCGAAAAAAATATCCGCAACAGCAGAAAACCGAAAACGGTACAGCTGAAACCGTCAGACTGCCCGTGGGACAGATGCTATGTGATAAAATATTCAGGCAAAAGAAAGACGTACGGGGCAGAATACGCCAGAAGGCAAAACAGAAAGCTGAGATCCGCTCTGGAATGATCAAAACGGAAGGAAAAAGAATATGGAATATAAAGACTATTATAACATACTGAGTGTTTCAAAAAATGCTTCTCAGGATGAAATCCGGAAAGCCTACCGGAAACTGGCGGTGAAGTACCATCCCGACAAGAATCCGGGAGACAGCCAGGCGGAAGAGCGCTTCAAGGAGATCAACGAAGCATATGAAGTGCTGCGCGATCCGGAGAAAAGGAAAAAGTACGACCGCCTGGGAGCCAACTGGAAACAGTTTCAGCATGAAGGAGCCGGAGGATTCGACTTTTCACGGTTCGGCGGAGGAGCTCCGGGAGGCGAAAGTTTCTATTTCGAGGGTGACCTGGGAGATCTTTTCGGCGAAGGAGGCGAAAGGGGGTTTTCCGATTTCTTCAAAACCTTCTTTGGTAACTTCGGAGCATCCCCTGGCGGATTCAGAACCTGCCGTCCAAAAACCAGAGGCAGCGACCTGAAGACCGAATTGGAGATCAGTCTGCAAGAAGCCTACCACGGGACTTCCCGGATCCTGAACATAAACGGCCGGAAAATCCGGATCAGTATCAAGCCCGGAGCCTACACCGGCCAGGAGCTTCGCATCAAAGGAAAAGGAGCCCAGGGAAGTCACGGAGGCGATAGCGGAAACCTCTATATCACATTGAAGGTAAGGTCCATAGAAGGCTGCATGGTACAAGGCAACGACCTGGTCATGAAAGCCGATGTGGACCTGTATACCGCTGTGCTTGGTGGAAAACTGACACTGGACACCCCGGCCGGCAAGCTGAATGTACCCGTTCCGGCTGGTTCCCAGAACGGAAGCAAGCTCAGACTGAAAGGCAAGGGAATGCCTGTGTACAACAGGCCGGGATCCTACGGGAATCTGTACGTTCAGTTATATGTTGTCATCCCCAGGAACCTGACCCCGGAAGAAACCAGGCTGTTCAGCCGGCTGAAGGATTTGAGGAAAAACAATATTCACAGCTATAACTGATACGCCCATGCAGAACATGATATCAGAATATTACCGTTTCAGCCGGCCCGGTACAGAAACACCTTACGAAAATTTACCGCTCCGACCCAACCGATGTTTGAATAGACTGGAAGTTTTCCGTCCTGGCATGCAGTCTATTCATCATCAATTACGAATCCCCCCATGAGGAAATCCTTGCCATAAAACAGGCTTTGCCGGAATACCTGGGAGTATGACCCGCACTTCCTCTCAACCGGTTCATTGCACCAAACCAGCATTCCCTTCCCGCATAAATGGTATAGAAAAAACAATTTTTGTAAAAAAGAAAACGGCACGAACATCAGAATAACTAAAATACAGTATCATGAAAATAGCTTTTATAGGAACCTATCCTCCACGGCAGTGCGGTATCGGAACCTTCACACAGAATCTGGTAAAAGCTATCGTGTCCAACACGGAAAGCAAAAATATGTCGAACCATGCCATGGTGATTGCCATCAACGAGAACGGCAACCGGTACGAGTATCCCCCCGAAGTACGATATACCATCCGGCAGAACCACCAGCGCGATTACATAGAAGCGGCCAAATTCATCAATTACAGCGATGCGGAGGTCTGCATACTGGAACATGAATTCGGCATTTTCGGAGGCGACGACGGGGTATACATCCTCCCCCTTCTCCACCGGCTGGAAGTCCCCCTGATAGCCACCTTCCATACCGTATTGAAAGACCCATCCTACACCCAGCGATCCATCGTGGAAGAGATCGGGAAAAAAGCCGCCCGTATTGTGGTGATGAGCAAACGGGCCGTGGATTTCCTGGCGGATATTTACCACATCCCCCGGGAAATGATCATGCTAATTGAACATGGAGTGCCCGAATTCAACAACAT
Source organism: Bacteroidota bacterium (assembly GCA_011042635.1). Classification (GTDB taxonomy): domain Bacteria; phylum Bacteroidota; class Bacteroidia; order Bacteroidales; family VadinHA17; genus HyVt-105. The sequence goes on from DQWH01000107.1 coordinate 6,107, forward strand.
ATCCCATCTGGCAGCCAGGCAGAAACACGGTTTAAACGGGAAAAAAGTACTGATGACCTTCGGCCTGCTGAGCCGTAACAAGGGAATTGAAACGGTCATCCATGCCCTCCCGGCGGTGGTAAAAAAACATCCCGAGCTGCTGTACATCATCCTGGGTGCCACTCATCCCAACGTACTGAAACATTCAGGGGAAGAATACCGGAATTACCTGAGGCGCCTGGTCAAGAACCTGGGCCTGGAAAAGCATGTATACTTCATCAATGAATTTGCCACTGAAAGCAACCTGTTTGAGTACCTGTATGCCACCGACATATACATTACTCCCTACCTGAGCGAGGCACAGATCACCAGCGGAACCCTGTCGTACGCCATCGGAGCGGGCTGTGCCATTGTATCCACTCCATACTGGCATGCGCAGGAGCTTCTGAACAACGGCCGGGGCCGGCTTTTCGACTTCAAGAACTCAAGGGAACTGTCGGACATACTCATCGAACTGCTGGGCGTACCGAAGAAACTGGAAAGTATCCGGCAGAAAGCCTTCGAATACGGGGAAAAGATCCGCTGGCCGAAAATCGGAAAACAGTACCTCTACCTGGCCGAATTTGTGAGCGATAACTGGGAAAAGCAGGAAGAGCCCGAAAAACAGCCTATCGATATCCGCATGCTGCCTTCCTATAACCTGGAACATGTCAGGAGGCTGACCGACGATACGGGTATTGTGCAGCATGCAAAATACGGCATTCCAAATCTGAAGGAAGGCTATTGTGTAGACGACAATTCCCGGGCTCTGCTCATGACCCTGATGGCTTACCGCCAGAATAAAGACCGAGAGGCCCTGAACCTGATGCCCATTTACCTGAGCTTCATCCATTACATGCAGCGCGAAGACGGGAATTTCAGGAATTTCCTGAGCTTCAACAGGCAATACCTGGATGAATGCGGTTCAGAAGATTCCTTCGGCCGCACCATCTGGGCCCTGGGCTACCTGCTGCGCTTTCCCCCGAACGATGCCTTCCGTCAGATCGGACGCGACATCTTTTTCAAATCCGTCCAGCACTTCGAACGGATCCAATCCATCCGTGGAGCAGCCAACACCATCATCGGCATCTGCTACTACCTGAAAGAAACCCAGAATGACGAAGGTATGATGAACATCCTGAAAAAACTGGTAGACATTATTGTCACGAAATACAAAGAAAATCATTCGGAACACTGGAAATGGTTTGAGGATGTAATGACATACGACAATGCCGTGATCCCCCTGGCATTGCTGTCGTCCTATGAAATTACCGGCGACACCGGGGTGCTGAAAATAGTCCTGGAATCAGCTGAATTCCTTGAATCAAAAACCATGTCCGCCGATTATTTTATCCCTGTAGGAAACAAAGGCTGGCTGAAGAAGGGACAGGCTATGCCCGAGTACGACCAGCAGTCGGTCGACGTCATGGCCATGATCCTGCTTTATTATCAGCTGTTCCAGGTCATGAAGAAAAGCGAATACATTGAGAAGATGTTCAAATGTTACCTGTGGTTCCTTGGGGAAAATTCCCTCCGCCTTCCCCTGTTTGATCATGAAACCAGGGGTTGCTGCGACGGGCTGGAGTCACAGGGGGTAAACAGGAACCAGGGCGCGGAAAGTACGCTGGCCTACTGGATATCCCATCTGGCCGTGCTGGCTGCCCACGAGAAAGAACATCTTTATCTGAAAAAATAAACGGAATACAATAAGAAATATCATTCAACGGACTGAACAATGGACAAGAAAAACTATGCCATCATCATGGCCGGAGGGATTGGCAGCCGATTCTGGCCTTTGAGCAGGACCGTCCGTCCGAAACAATTCCTCGACGTGCTGGGAACCGGAAAAACCCTCATACAGCAAACATATGAAAGGATCAAACGGGTATGCCTGAAAGAGAACATCCTGATCCTTTCCAACAGCCTCTATGAAAACACCATCAGGGAACAGATCCGGGACATTCCTCCGGAAAATATCCTGTTCGAGCCGCAGAGGAAAAATACCGCCCCCTGCATTACCTACGGGGCTTTTAAAATCAAAAAGCGGGATGCGGAGGCAAACATCCTGGTCACTCCTTCTGACCATGTGATCCTGAGGGAAGACCTGTTTGTGGAAATTGCCAGGGAAGGATTCCGTTTCGTTTCCCGGAACGATGCCCTGCTGACCATCGGCATTAAACCCCACAGGCCGGAAACGGGATACGGCTACATCCGGTCGTCGGGAAAAATCCTCGGGAAAGAACCTGGAAAATGGACACTGGCAAAAGTACGGCAGTTCACCGAAAAACCCGATCTGATCACCGCCCGCACCTATCTCGAAAGCGGAGATTATTTCTGGAATACCGGAATTTTTATGTGGTCGGTCAATTCCATACTCGGGGCACTACAGAAATACATGCCCGCCTTATACCGGCAATTCCAGGAATATCAGGATGCCTTCAATACACCCGATGAAAAAAAGGCGGTAGAAGATATTTTCGGAACCTGCGAAAACATCTCCGTGGATTACGGGGTAATGGAAAAAGCCGGAAATGTGTATGTGATGAACACGGATATCGGCTGGTCCGACCTGGGATCGTGGAGTGCCCTGCATGAAATGTCGGAACGCGACCCGGCGGGCAATACCACAAACAGCAACAAAACATTGTTTTATGATACCACAAACTGCCTTGTAAGGCTGCCCGGCTATAAGGTGGCTGTTATTCAGGGACTGGACGACTATGTCGTGGTGGAGGAAGAAAATGCCCTGCTCATCTGCAAAAAACAGGAAGAACAGCGCATCAGGCAGTTTGCGGAAAACGTGGGAACGCGTTTCGGAAACCAGTATGTATGATCTCTCCTCGTGCAACGGAAAATGAAATACCATGGCCTGTATAAAAAGATATGAACATAACCCCATTCTGACCCGGGATGATGTGCCTTACGAAGTAGCTACGGTGCACAATGCCGGCGTGACAAAATTCAACGGAGAATACATTATGCTCTTTCGTTCCCACAAACTGAACGGAAGAAGCATTCTGGGCCTGGCCAGAAGCACCGACGGTTTTCATTTTACCGTAGATGAAAAACCCTTTCTGGAACCAGCCTCATCAGGAGTGTTCGCCGAATATGAGGCTTTCGGTATTGAAGATCCGCGCATTACCTGCATCGATGGTGAATATCTCATCACTTATTCGGCGTATTCGAAACACGGGGTAAGGATCGGGCTGGCCAGAACCCTCGACTGGCAGAAGGTGGAGCGGATGGCCTTTATCACCGAGGCCGATTACCGCAATGTGGTAATCTTTCCTGAAAAATTCAACGGCCTGTATGCCCGGCTGGACAGGCCCCATTCCGATATCAGCCCCTGGTCGATATGGATCAGTTATTCCCCCGACCTGAGGTACTGGGGCAATGCAAAACGGATCATGAAACCCGAACCCTACCACTGGGACGAGATGAAGATCGGTCCCGGTGCGCCTCCCATCAAAACCTCCCGGGGCTGGCTGAGCATCTATCACGGGGTATTCCCCACTATGGACGGGAACATTTACCGGCTGGGCGTAGCCCTGCACGACCTGAACGACCCGTCGAAAATCCTGGGGGTGGGCGACGACTGGATACTGCAGCCCGAAGACCCCTGGGAAGTAACCGGCTATGTGCACAATGTGGTTTTCACCTGCGGGGCTGTGCCCGAAACCGACGGCACAGTCAGGATTTACTGGGGAGGGGCCGATACGGTGATGTGCGCAGGTACGGCCCGGCTCGATGACCTGGTAGAACTATGCCTGCACAGAAGCCGAGAACCATTATAGGGTACATTTTTCAAACGAAACAGAAAAAAACATGAAAATAAAAGTCGCCGTATTATCTCCCGTCGCCTGGCGGACGCCCCCGCGGCATTACGGACCGTGGGAACAGGTGGCCTCCAATGTGGCGGAAGGCATGGTAAAAAAAGGCCTTGACGTGACCCTCTTCGCCACCCTCGATTCCGTAACCGGGGGAAAACTCGAAGGCATCATCCCGAAAGGATATGAAGAAGACCCGGAGGCCGACCCCAAGGTGGCCGAATGCCTCCATATTTCCCACCTGATGGAGCAGGCCCACCGTTTCGATATCATCCACAACCATTTCGACTTCCTCCCACTCACTTACACCGCCATGACGCGGACGCCGGTCCTGACCACGATCCACGGCTTCAGCTCCCCGCGTATCCTTCCGGTGTACAAGAAATATAACCGGCGCGTGCATTACGTCTCGATCAGTGATGCGGACCGCAGCCCGGGACTGGACTACATTGCCACCGTGCACCACGGAATCGACCTGGCTCGCTTCACTCTTCGCGAACAGCCAGACGACTACCTCTTGTTCTTCGGCCGGTTTCACCCGGAAAAGGGCGCCCGCGAGGCGATCGACATCGCCCGGCGCACCGGCCGCAAGCTCGTCATGGCGGGCATCATCCAGGACCGCGAGTATTTTGCCCGGGAGATCGAGCCGTGGATCGACGGGACCACGGTGGCTTACG
>DQWH01000068.1 GCA_011042635.1 Bacteroidota bacterium
GGTAATACGCGGTTCCGGTAACATGCCGGGAAATAAATCCCTTGTTCAATTACCCGATCACTCAGACTCCCAGTATGTGGTTATCTGCCTTTACCGTTTCCCGAAAGCATATCTACGTAGATAACTACGTAGAATGCTACGTAGTTAGCTACGTAGATATAATTATATATCGAAAGAGAAGGAAGATAGGCTGCGGCTTTTCATGGCGGGTAAAATATTCTGTGAATAAAAAGTTCGCAGCGGCGATTCCTTACATTCCCAGATACCAGTTCGCCACGGTAAAATAAATGATCACTCCTATGATATCTGCCAGGGAGGTGATCAGGGGGGCACTGGCTGCAGCTGGGTCGAGCTTCAGCTTGGTGAAAATGAACGGCAGCAGCAACCCGATGAGGCTACCTGTCATCACGGTGAGGACCATAGTGAGGGCTACCACAACAAGGATATCGGGAGCGCGAAAGGTGGCGATCAGGCTGACCCCGATGGCCATGGTAATTCCCAGCAGGAAAGAAACCAGAAATTCCCTGCCCAGAAGCCGAAGCCAGTCCCTGATTATCACATCGCCCACCGCCAGGGAACGGATCATCAAAGTGGCCGACTGGGCGCCGGCATTTCCGCTGCTGGCAATCAGCAGGGGAAGGAAGAACAGGAGGGATACCATGGCCTGGATGGTATTCTCATAGTGTGCCAGGGCGGCTCCCGAGAAAATATTCATAAAAACCAGGAAGGTCAGCCAGAAGATCCTCTTTTTATAGATCAGGGTGATCCTGGCTTTCAGTGGATTGATAATGGCATCCTGAAACGAACCGAACTTGTGGAAGTCTTCGGTGATCTCTTCTTCCGCCACATCCATCACATCGTCAATGGTGACGATACCGATCAGCTTCCCTTCGGTGTCGGTTACGGGCAGTGCCACCCGGTCATGGTCCCTGAAGACTCCGATGGCCAGCTCCTGGTCGTCGAAAGCATTCAGGGCTACGAAGCGGTTATCCATGAGCTCCGATATTTTCTGCCCCGGGTCGGCCAGGATGATCTCCCTTATCCTGATGTCATCGATCAATTTCCAGTTCTTGTCAATGATATATACCACATTGAGGGTCTCCGAATCCTTTCCGTGCTTACGGATATGGTTGAGCGTTTGCTCTACAGTGAAATCGGGCCTCACGGCCACAAATTCCGGGGTCATCAGTCGCCCGATGCTGTCTTCCGGATATCCGAGCAACTGGGTGGCTATCCGGCGTTCTTCAGGAGACAGAAGCTGGATCAGCCGCTGGGTGATTTCGGCGGGCAGTTCTTCGAAGAAAGCCGTACGGTCGTCGGGATCGAGGTCGTTCAGCAGGCTGGTGATCTTGTTGATGTTGTGTGCCAGACCTACAACGATCTCTTCCTGCTTTTCGTGCGACAGGAACTGGAAGGTTTCCTTCGCCTGTTCCCTGGAAAGCAAACGGAAAAGGATAATAGCTTCCTGTTCCTCCAGGTCTTCAATGATTTCGGCGATATGAAACGGATCATATCCGTTCAGCTCACGCTTTAGGTTCTTCCAGTCTTTTTTCGCGATTAATTCCTGGAAATTGATTTCGATTTCGACCATAAGCTGTCTCCTTACATTTTTATCTGCAAGGAGACCAGAACGTCCCTTACAGATGTGTTTATATTCTTAACTGTCTGGGATAAGGGTCGTCGTCCATCGATTCCGTGTTTTGATTCGGGGGCAAAAATAATTTATTTTTTGGGGAATAGAACAAGTATTTTCATTTTTTTTCTTTTGTATTCACAGGTTTATGAGAATGTTATACCTGAAAATAATTTTGGAAAAAGGCAACGACCGGCATTGTATTCCTTCATTTTATTAAATTTAGCATCAGGTTCGGGGAATATGACAGAGAAACCTGCTTCAGTAAACAGCACCCGGGAAAGACATGAACCATACGCCGTTCTGCTTCTGGTATTGCTTCTTTGCACCGATCTGGTATTTATTACCGTCCATATTTTATACAGCCTGACAACCTTTTTCGATAATCCTCTTCTTTCACTCGACAGGGAACTGGGTTATCCTGAACTGTTCCAGTATATCAAGTGGTTCTGGGTGATTATCCTGCTGTTGTATATGACGGTCTCAACCCGGTCGCTCCGTTATGCAGCCTGGGTTTTGCTGTTTGCCTTTTTGCTTGCAGATGATGTGTTTATGTTGCATGAGGTGTGGGGAAGCCGTCTGGCCCGTTTATTTACGGAAAGTTTTCTTACAGGCCTGCGAAAACAGGATATCGGCGAGCTGCTGGTGTCGGCATTAGTAACACTGGCTTTGCTCATACCGGTGTGGCTGTCGTACCGTAAAGGCTCAAGTTACTTCAGGCGAATATCGCGCGATCTGTTCCTGTTGCTGGTTGTCGTGTTTTTTTTCGGTGTGATTCTCGATCCGGTGCATGCCGCTTTCCGGTCGCACCCGGTAACGGGATTTATTCTGGGTGTTGCGGAGGACGGCGGGGAGATGGTGGCAGCCAGCCTCATCGTATGGTACGTTTACCTGCGGTGTGTGCAGGGAGAACATACCGGAATTTCCCTGGCAGAAGCTGTAATCCAATTTTTCAAGTGGAAGAAAGGTTGACCGCATCTGATGCCCGGGGCTGTTTTAGAAGTCCGGAATAATTTAACCAAGAAGGATAAGAAGGGAATCACAAAGGACACACCACCATGGGTTATTAATCATGAACATATACTTAGTGCCCTGCGTGCGTATCCGGTGTCCTTTGTGGTTAAGAATACTTGTAAGACAGCCCCTCAATTCTTGATTCTTCCGTACGGTCTCCTTTCAGAATGAACAGCCGGCCCGCCTCTTCCTCCGGTTCTGCAGCCGGATTGAGCAGGCTACAAATGGTTCGGACATCTTTCCGTGCAGATCGGTTTGTATCCATCATACACAGGATCTTCCCGGTTCGCTGCGCTCCCGGATGGAAAGTTTCAGAATCCTGACGATGGCTTCGCCCTGTCAGGATTAATTCGACTAATCCATCCGGTTCGCCATGCTTCCGGATGAATAGTCTCATTGAACCCCTGACGATGGCTTTGCCCTGTCAGGATTAATTCGACTAATCCATCCGGTTCGCCATGCTTCCGGATGAATAGTCTCATTGAATATAGGGAGTTGGGGAGTCGAATAAAATCCGGATATGAACGATTCCTGATATTTAGGTATTAACTACCCGTAACCCCTGCCTGCCGGCAGGCAGGCGCAATCCGTAACTCTTTACTCTTCACTCTCAATCACATACGCATCCACCACCTCCCCGTAAAACATGGTGTGAATATCCCTTACCGGCAGAGGAGAGTTGCCGGAGAGGAGGGAAGGATAAAATTTTTCCAGGATATAGTCCGGAATGGCTTCCCAATCCTGCATCTGGCGGTAAATTACCCGGCATTCCAGGGTGATGGGAAGTTCTGCGATGCCGGGGACGGAAACCTTTTCTCCTTCCACCAGGGTCAGGCCCAGCTCACTGATCTTATCCGTATCTCTCCCGCTCCGTGTGCCACAGAAATCCAGAATCCTTTTCACATTTCTTTCCGGACTGATGTTGATGGTAAATTCTCCGTTATGCAGGAGCATTTCATGCGTGTACCGGCTGCCTCTGACATAAACGGTGAATATCGGCCTGTTCCATTCGATGCCGACCTGCCCCCATGAGATGGTCATGCTGTTGGCCCGGTCATTCCATTGTGTGGTCAGTAATACTCCGTTTTTTACCGCCTTCCCAATGACATGCAGGTGGCCGAAGACATCGACCGGTGTTTTTCTGAAATGCTGCCTCATATCTGTGTTCTTTATGTTTTATGTCCTTTTTGCGATAATCTATAACGATATTGCCGATTATATTAAATATCAGGGAACAGGCGAAAATATAAAAAATACAGGAGGATGAAATATTTTATATGCATGGGTTCATTCGTTTGCATTTCAAAAAATATTCGTATCATTGCACCCTGAAAAAGGAAAAAATGAACAAGCTGTTTGCATCCATACTGTATCATCATCACCATCCCGGTTGATGCGGAAAAGGTATGCAGGAACAGCAAATAAAATACCCGAGGGGGTTTGCAGATACTGCAGACCCCCTTTTTTTATGTGAAAACGGAAAAAACGAAACTCAATGAACGAAAAGGGATTATGGAAAAAAGGCAGGAAGCTGACCATAGCCATCCAGAAATCGGGAAGGCTGAGCGAAAAATCGCTCACTCTCCTGGCTGAGGCAGGCATCGGCCTGAGCAACGGCTCCCGCAAGCTGGTGTCGCATTCTTCCGATTTTCCCCTCGAGGCACTTTATTTGCGCGATGACGACATTCCGCAGTATGTATTCGATGGGGTGGCTGATGTTGGCATGGTAGGGGAGAATGTGGTGGCAGAGAAAGCCCGGGAAGTGGAAACGGTGGAAAGGCTGGGTTTCGCCCGCTGCCGCCTGTCGCTGGCTGTGCCGCGCTCGGTGGATTACGCCGGACCTTCCTGGTTTGCCGGCAAACGCATTGCCACATCGTATCCCCGCATTCTGCAGAAATACCTGAATGAGCAGAACATCACCGCCGAGATCCATGAGATCAGCGGATCGGTGGAGATATCCCCGGGCATCGGTCTGGCCGATTCCATCTTCGATATCGTAAGCTCGGGCAGCACCCTGATCAGTAACGGTCTGAAAGAAACGGAGGTGGTGATGCATTCGGAGGCTGTGCTGATTGCCCGTCCCGGACTGGAACCCGTAAAGCAGGAGATCCTGGACAAACTCCTGTTCCGCCTGCGGGCGGTGATGCGTTCGCGCAACAACAAATATATACTGCTGAATGCCCCCAATGAAAAGATCGGGGAGATCTCGCGCATCCTTCCGGGGATAAAAAGTCCCACCGTGATGCCTTTGGCTGATCCGGGATGGAGTTCCCTTCATTCGGTGCTGAGCGAAAGCGAGTTCTGGGAAGTGATCGACCAGCTCAAGAAGCACGGGGCGCAGGGAATCCTGGTCATACCCATAGAAAAAATGATTGTTTAACCCATTTCCTTTCAACACATCATGCTCATGCAAATTGTGAAATATCCCGACAGAAAAAGCCTGAACCGGCTGCTGCAGCGTCCGCTGATGGATTCTTCCACCCAGGAGTCCACTGTGGAAAGGATCCTGCGCAGGGTGAAGAAAAAAGGCGAGGAGGCCGTAAAAGAATACACCCGGCAGTTCGACGGTTTCTTTCCGGAAAACCTGGAGGTCTCAACCAGTGATATCGAACGGGCTGCCGGACAGATATCCGGTGAACTGAAACAGGCCATGGAACGGGCCGCCACGAACATCCGGAATTTCCATGAGGCACAGTGGCCGGAATCTCCTGTAGTGGAAACCTCTCCGGGAGTGGAATGCTCCATCAGGTATCTGCCTCTGGAAAATGTGGGCCTTTATATCCCCGGTGGAACGGCTCCGCTTTTCTCCACGGTGCTCATGCTGGCCATTCCTGCCCGGGTGGCAGGCTGCCGGGAAGTGATAATGTGTACCCCGCCGGATAAAAACGGGAAAGTGCATCCGGCCATCCTGTATGCAGCCTTTCTGGCCGGTGTGCAACGGGTATTCCGGTGCGGTGGAGCCCAGGCGGTTGCCGCTATGGCCTGGGGGGCCGGATCCGTTCCGGCGGTGGACAAAATTTTTGGTCCGGGCAACCGGTATGTGACCATGGCCAAGCAGCTGGTGAACCGCGAAGGAGTGGCCATCGATCTGCCGGCAGGTCCTTCCGAAGTGCTGGTGGTGGCCGATGGAACGGCCGATCCGGAATTTGTGGCGGCCGACCTGCTGTCGCAGGCCGAACACGGGCCCGACAGCCAGGTACTGCTGGTGACCACCGAAGAATCCGTTATCGCCTCTGTGCTGGAAGAGACCGAAAAGCAGCTTGAAAGCCTTCCCCGGAAGGAGATCGCAAAGAAAGTTCTGGAAAACAGCCGGGCGTTCCTGCTGAGGGAGCGGGGCGAGGTCATGGATCTGGTGAACCGCTATGCGCCGGAGCATCTGATTCTGCAAACCGCCCGGCCGGAGGAACTGGCGGAAAGGGTGGTAAACGCCGGATCAGTGTTCATCGGATCCTACACGCCGGAAAGTGCGGGTGACTATGCTTCGGGGTCCAATCACACCCTGCCCACCAACGGATTTGCCCGGGCCTGGAGCGGGGTGACCCTGCTCAGTTTCATGAAATCGGTCACCTTCCAGAAGATCAGCCGGGATGGGCTTCTCGGACTGGGGCCCGTGATCGAAGCGATGGCCGGAGCTGAACAACTGGAAGGCCACCGGAATGCGGTTACGCTTCGTCTGATCAAAATCAGAAGGTCATGAGTTTTGATCTGAACACACTGATCAGGAAAAACATCCGGGAGCTGAAGCCCTACAGTTCGGCACGGTTGGAGCATCCTGCCGGCCGGGCGGTATTCCTCGATGCCAATGAGAATCCCTATAATCCTCCGCTGAACCGTTATCCCGACCCGCTGCACCGGGAACTGAGGAAAAAGATCGCAGAAGAACTGGGAGTGGCACCGGAGAAGATCTTCACGGGAAACGGAAGCGACGAAGCCATCGACCTGCTGTTCAGGGCTACCTGCGATCCGGGGATCCATAATGTGACGGCCGTCGATCCCACCTACGGAATGTACCGGGTGGCAGCGGCTATCCACGGCACGGAATACCGGCAAGCGCGGCTGAATGAAGATTTTTCATTACATCCCGGCCGGGTGCTGGAAAAAACCGACCGGAACACCCGCCTTATTTTCCTGTGTTCGCCCAACAACCCCACGGGCAATCTGCTCGACCGGGAAGCCATGCAGGAACTGGTCGGGCGTTTTGCCGGGCTGGTAGTGGTAGACGAGGCCTACATCGATTTTGCACCGGAAGGCAGCATGATGCCTTACCTGGACCGTTTTCCCAACCTGGTGGTTTTACAGACATTTTCCAAAGCCCGGGCTGCGGCCGGTATCCGGCTGGGGATGGCCCTGGCTTCGTCTCAGCTCATTTCCGTGCTCGACATTATCAAGGCTCCCTACAACCTGAACACCCTGACCCTGGAAGCCGGGATAAAGATCCTTTCCATGCACAGGGAAAAGGAGGAATGGATCCGCCTTATCCGGCGGGAAAAGGAGCGGCTCAGGACTTTTCTGCTGAAACATCCGGAAGTGGAAACTGTTTTTCCTTCCGATGCCAACTTCATCCTGGTGCGTTTCCGCAACGCCGGAAAAATGAAGATCTGGCTGGAACGGCAGGGCATCATGGTCAGGGACCGTTCCCGGGAACCCGGATGCAGCGGTTGCCTGCGGATCACCGTGGGAAGCAGGGAAGAGAATGACAATCTGATCAAACAGATAGAAAGATATGAAACATAAGAAAGTATTGTTCATCGATCGCGATGGGACGCTAATAAGGGAACCGGCCGGGGATTTCCGGGTCGATACCCTGGAAAAACTCGAGTTTATGCCCGGTGTATTCCGCAACCTGTATCGCATCAGGCGGTATTTCGATTACGAGCTGGTGATCGTGTCGAACCAGGACGGTCTGGGAACCCCTTCTTTTCCCGAAAAGGATTTCCGGAAAGTACAGGATTGGATGATCCGGGCCTTTGAGAACGAAGGGATCCGTTTCGACGGGGTGCTTATAGGTCCGCAATTCGAAAGCGACGGAGCGACCACCCGCAAACCCGGTACGGGCATGCTGACACGGTACATGGAAGGGAGTTACGACCTGGAGAGATCGTTTGTGATAGGCGACCGACTTACCGACATGCAACTGGCTGCCAAGCTGGGTTGCCGGGGGATATGGCTGGTGTCGGAGCATACGGAAATATCGGAAGGACCTGGAAACGTGCAGGTGAAAAATGTAAAGAACTGGTACGGGATAACCCGGTACCTGGCCATGCAGGACATGGAGGCTTCGGCACATCGGAAGACCGGGGAGACGGATGTGCGGGTAAGGATCGTCCTCGACGGGTCGGGGAAGGCGGAGGTATCCACTGGTATCGGGTTCTTCGACCATCTGCTGGAACAAATCCCCCGACATGCCGGCTGTGACCTGATGGTCAGGGTGAAAGGCGACCTGCATGTGGACGAACATCATACCATTGAAGATACGGCCCTGACCATGGGCGAGGTTTTCAACCGGGCGCTGACCGACAAGCGAGGTATGGAACGTTACGGATTCGCGCTACCTATGGACGACAGCCGGGCCGAGGTGCTGATCGATTTCGGAGGCCGGAACTGGCTGGTGTGGGAAGCGGAATTTCGCCGTGAGAAGATCGGGGAAATGCCAACGGAGATGTTCTTCCATTTCTTCAAATCGTTCACCGATACCGCCCGCTGTAATTTGCAGGTCAGGGCCACGGGCTCGAACGAGCATCATAAGATAGAGGCCATATTCAAGGCATTTGCCCGCGCAATTCGGATGTCGGTGAGAAGGGACCCTGCCGGCAGCCTGATTCCCAGTACAAAAAATACCATCGATCCATGAACGTGGTGATTATACAGTACAATGCCGGCAATATCCGGTCGGTGGATTTTGCCTTGCGCCGCCTGGGTGTGGAGCCTGTGATCACGTCCGAACCCGGGGTGATCCGTTCTGCCGACAAGGTGATTTTTCCCGGTGTGGGAGAGGCCGCCGGCACCATGGCCCATCTGATGGAGACCGGCCTTGACCGGCTGATCCCTTCCCTCAGGCAGGATTTTCTGGGCATTTGCCTGGGCATGCAACTCATGTGCTCTTCTACAGAAGAAGGGAATGTTGCCTGCCTGGATATCATTCCCCACCGCGTGAAACGGTTTGATACGGCCGGCGGCCTCAAAGTCCCCCACATGGGCTGGAACCGCCTTGAAATCACAGGGGGACGGCTCATAGACCCTTCCTTCGAGGGGGAATACATGTATTTTGTGCATTCGTATTATGTGGAAACCGGTGAGTATACTTCTGCCGCCGCCGTATACGGAAAGCCCTTCAGTGCAGTGGTGGAGCGGGATAACTTTTATGCCACCCAGTTCCATCCCGAGAAAAGCGGGAAGGCAGGAAGCCGGCTTCTGGAAAAATTCTTAGCATTATGATCCGGTTGATACCTGCTATTGACATCATGGAAGGCCGGTGCGTACGCCTGGAGAAAGGTGATTTCGGCCGACAGACAAATTACACCGTGGATATGCCGGAGCTGGCCGTCCAGTATGAACAGGCCGGTTTTACCCGCCTGCACCTGGTGGACCTGGACGGGGCACGTGCGGGAGTGGTGAAAAACCTGAACGTGCTGGGAAAGATCTGCTCGGTTACCGGGCTGGTGGTGGATTTTGGCGGTGGGGTGCAGTCGGAGGCCGATCTGGAACAGGTGTTCCATGCGGGAGCTGCCATGGTGACGGTTGGAAGCCTGGCAGTGAAAAACCGGAACCTCCTGCAGCAATGGCTGCTCCGGTACGGACCTTCGCGGTTCATTCTGGGAGCCGATGTGCGTAATCGCCGCATCCTGATCTCGGGATGGACAGGAGAAGCAGGTACCGGCCTGTTTGAGTTTCTGGAATACTGGATTTCTCAGGGTGTGGAACAGGTGCTGTGCACCGATATTGAAAAGGACGGAATGCTGACCGGTCCTTCCGTTGAATTGTATCAGGAGATAATGGACCGGTTTCCCGGAATCCGGCTGATCGCCAGCGGGGGCATATCTTCGGTGGAAGACATTAAACGGCTGAATGAATCGGGCATTTCCGGGGTGGTACTGGGGAAAGCCCTGCTGGAGGGAAAGATCAAACCTGATGAACTGGAACCTTTTCTGAAGAATAACCAAACGAATTGAACATGCTGGCCAAACGTATAATTCCCTGCCTGGATATTTGCAACGGAAAAACCGTGAAAGGGATCGAATTCCTGAACATCCGCGAGGTGGGTGATCCTGTGGAGCTGGGAGCCCGGTACGCCCGTGAAGGAGCCGACGAGCTGGTGTACCTCGATATTACAGCCAGCCATGAGAAACGGAAGCTTTTTACCGGACTGGTGCGTCGTATTGCCGAAAAACTGAACATCCCCTTTACGGTGGGAGGGGGCATCAGCGATCTATCCGATGCCGGCCGGTTGCTTGATGCCGGTGCAGATAAAATATCGGTCAATTCGGCCCCCATTCTCGATCCGGGGCTGATTGAGCGCCTGGCTACCGGGTTTGGCAGCCAGTTTGTGGTGGTGGCCATCGATGCCCGGGAGGAGAACGGGCGCTGGCAGGTTTACCGCAACGGAGGCAGGATACCTACAGGCCTGGACCTGTTCGGCTGGGCCTATGAAGTGCAGGAAAGGGGAGCGGGTGAGATCCTGTTCACCAGCATGAACCACGACGGCATGAAGCAGGGGTATGCCTGTGATGAGCTGGCACGTCTTTCCGGCGAGTTGAGCATTCCCGTAATCGCCTCGGGGGGAGCGGGGGCTATAGAAC
>DQWH01000156.1 GCA_011042635.1 Bacteroidota bacterium
CAACTACGTAGACAACTACGTAGTTGTCTACGTAGTTGTCTGCTGTTCCTCGGTTCAAATCTTGTTTCTGATATCTGATTTCTTTGCGTCATTTAGCTAAATACTAAATGAATTCTTTTGCCTCCAAGGTGAAAAACTGCATGCATTTACAATATAAAATAAGGTAATATCCATCCCACCACCCACTATTCAATAAATTTTAGAGAAATTATCGTCCCAAGTCCTGAAAGAACCTCGTCCCCCCCCTGACGAAGCTTTGCTTATCAGGGCAGGCAGCATGGCAGGACGATTCCCCGGTTCCGTTTTCTATCCTGTCGTATTGCCTGTCCCGGAGTCCCGGGGATTAGCGGAGGAGGATTCCCTTACCCGCAGCATCAGTCCCTTTCCCCGGATGGTAGCGATCTCCGCCTCCCGGATATTTCTCAGGTATTTTCTCAGCCGGCTGATAAAAACATCCATGCTGCGGCCCATAAAGTAATCGTTCTCCCCCCACAGGTCGGTCAGGATCTTCTCCCGCTCCACTACCTGGTTCCGGTGTTGCCACAGATACCTGAGCAGTTCATTTTCCCTCACGGTCAGCCGGAAGGTCTTACTGCCGGCTGCCAGGGTCATTTCGTCAAACGACACGGTGGCCGAGCCCAGCGTGATCTTTTCTGCCGGCACGGCATGGCTGCGCCGCAAAACATTCCGGATACGCAGCACCAGCTCATCCACCTCAAAGGGTTTGCAGATATAGTCATCCGCCCCCAGGGTCAGCCCCCTGATCCGGTCTTCCTTCAGGGTCTTGGCCGTAAGGAACATCAGCGGCATATCGGGATTCAACTGCCTGATCCTCCGGCTGAGTTCAAAACCGTCCATGCCCGGAAGCATGATATCGAGCAGGCACAGGTCGTAGCGCATATCAGGATCCGCCTCCAGGGCTTCCTCCCCGCTTTCCGTCCAGATCACTTCAAAATCCTTCAGGCGCAGGTACTCCGCAAGCACATGACCCAGGTCGTGCTCATCTTCCACCAGCAGAATTTTCATGGGTCAGGGGTATTTGTGGTATATATATTATAAATGTACTTCCTTTTCCCGGCCGGCTTCTAACGGTAATACTGCCTCCATGGGCCTCCGCCAGCTGTTTGGCCTGATACAATCCGAGTCCCAGCCCTTCCGAACCGCTGGCACGACCCGCACCACCCCGGTAGAACTTCCTGAAAACCTGCTGCCGGTCATCCGCATCCATACCCGGACCGTTGTCACTCACCGAAACATACCACCCTTCTCTCCACCACGACCTTACCCTGATCACCGGCCTTTCGCCCCCGTATTTCACTGCATTGTCGAGCAGGTTATTGATCACGGTGGTAAGCATCACCGGGTCGCCCTGCAGCTTCCGGTCCCGCGCCAGGTTTTCTTCTTCCACAATCAGATCTTTCCCTTCATACTGTTTCCGGAAATCGTTCACCAGATCAGCCAGGAATTCGTTCACCTTTATCTCCCGGATATTCGGTCTGATACCGGCATGTTCCTGAAAGCTCACGTCAAGCACCTGATTGATACGCCCTGAAAGGTAACGGTTCTGCCGGAATATAACTTCAGACAGGCTCTTTACCCTGGCCGGATCGGTCATGACCTGCTTATCGAGAAGGCTTTCCGATGCTACCGCAATAGTGGCAAGGGGTGTTTTCAGGTCATGGGTAATACGGTTAATGAAGTCGGTCTTCAGGTCCGATAATTTCTTCTGTTTATGCCAGTGCCTGATGGTAATGATAAAAATAAGACCCACCGCCAGGATACTGAACACCCCCAGCAGAAAATACGCCATCATGCTCCGGTAGATGATCTTCCTTTTATATGTAAAATCGACGAAAAAATCGAAAGCAATACGAAAACGGCTGCCTTCAGCCCGGAAAGTATTGACATACAGCCCGGACGACCTGTTCCCAAATACTGTTTCTGGTTCGTCTCCTGCTACGGGCAGCTCGAAATCGGGCTGATTCCCTTCCCCCAGGAGAGAAAATTCACGGATAATGTATCCCAGATGAAAATCTGTTTCCTGATTTTGTCTGGCCAGAAAAATGCTCAGGACCGGCGTGAAATTCTCCCGGGTCCGGATCAGAAAACCCGCCTCGCTGATGATCTGGTTGTATACAACAGGAAGCCCGGAAAGGGCAGCTGTGTCGCACATGATGTACCATTCGTAGGCCACGGGCTCCATGGCGTAGAATACGGAATCAAAGCCGGTTTGACCGTACCGCCTGTCCAGCTCTTCCAATGCCTGGTCAATGGTGGACTGCCTTTGCAGGTCGAATTCCCGGCTTTTCAGCTGGTATACTTCCCTTACAAAATAAAACTGGATCACGGCCAGAAGCGCCATGCCCAGGAAGGAAAACACGATGAGGGGTTGCGGCTTCACTTGATTTTTTTGTTAAAGTTAACCATTTTGTGTTTCGGTAAACGGGATTAACAACCCGTTAACCCTTCGTTAACACATTCGGGCAGCTGCGACACTTATCTTTGTTGTACAAAATCGAATTCATTATTCACTATTAAATAATGTATGCCATGAAAACAAAATGGATTGCCACGCTCCTCCTGTTCCAGGTCCTTCCGGCAGCCGCCTTTGCCCAGAAGCAGGATGAATTGAAAAAAGAAGAAAAAAAGGAAACAATTATCGTTACCCCTTCTGCCACATGGAAACCCCGGATTGATGTGGAGGAAATACGGGAATCCGTGGAAAACATATACCACCGTATACCCCCGGCCCCGGAAATGATGACTTTCGCCAGCCTTCAGAACAGGGCCTCCAGCTCGCTTATGCTCCAGAAACGTTTCAATGACGAAAGCCTGACCAAAACATCCAGCTTTGTGGTGGAAAAAGACCAGAAATTTATGTCCATCTCATTATCCGGTTCCTGCGAACAGGGTGAGATACAAATTACGATTAAAGATCCTTCAGGCAAGAAAGTGCAGGAACTGGTGATCGATCCCTCGGCCAGAGTACAGTGGACTAAATTCATCACCATTGTGGAGGAACCGACTCTCAGGCAAATGTACATTGTGCAGAGCAGAAAAGAAGAAAAAGAAATAGAAACTGGAAAGAAGGAAAAGAAGGAAACCCCCGTGGTGCATGAGGAATACATAGGCAACTGGACCATGGAAATCAAAGCCGTAAAGGCCACCGGAGAATATTCACTGAAGGTTTCCACGCGGTAAATCCCGGCAACCTATAAAACACCTGGGAAGGTCTATCTGAGAAGGTAGACCATTCCCTGTTGATTATATACCTGCCCGTCCCAACCGAAAGCCTTGATAACATACAGGTACACTCCCGGACTGGCGTACTGGTTGGTACTGCGTATTTTTCCGTCCCAGCCCTGCCATTCACGCAATGCCCCGCTATCGCCTGAAAATTCATATACTTTTCTGCCGTTTCTGTTGAACACCTGCAATTGCAGGACACGGAGGGACACATGGTCTATTTTGAAATAGTCGTTGTGGGTATCGTCATTGGGTGTAAACACATTGGGAACATCCAGCACCGAGGGATCTACCACCACGGTCGCTTTCGTGGAATCCCGGCATGATTCCTCGCTGGCAACCACCAGGGTAACGGTATATTCCGACGGATATCCCGGGTCCACTTCCGGATCGTTACGATACGTATGCATGGCGGGGAGCAGAAAATCCCAGGATACCGTGTCGCTCCCATCGCCGAAATCCCATTCGTACATTACGGCATTTTCCGAATTGTTCGTGAAATAAACATCCAGAGGGGCCGATCGCCGGTTCTGGGCATCCAGTTCATATTCCACAGAAAAATCCGCCAGGGGGAAAATGGTTTCGAAGAAAAAACCAGCCTGCTGCAGGCAGCCTGTTTCATCGGTTACCGTGAGAAAAAATTCGGTATTCACGGCAGGTGGAGGCCATATCAGGGGATCGAGTACCGGAATGCTTCCCAGGTAACCGATGGGCGGATCGGAACTCCATACAAAATCCACATCATTGGGCAGGATTATGGCCGACTGGTCGGAAGGATCGAAATAACGGAATACATCGCTGTTGATGGTCCCTTCGATGGCAAACTGCAGGCAGGTGAGGTTCTTTATTCCTGCCGTCACTGCCAGGTGGCGCACATACACCCAGGCGTAATAATACCGGTGGGTACCTCCCCCGTCGGTAATCCGCACCCGGTAGCCCCCTGTATTTAATCCGGTAACGGTGGATGAGGGTTGTCCTGTTTCGGTCAGAAAAGGGACCCAGGCAAAGGTTATGGTATCGAGCCGGCTCCACTCGAAATCCCATCCCGGTGTGCCGTGTTCGGGCAGGGCGACAAGCGAGCCCGTTACCGGGTTGCCCGCCTCATCGGGGCTACAGAATACGTAAATGGTATCGACCCGGCCGGTAAACACGGGATAATCGGTGAGTATGCAGCTATTGGCAGCGGGAGAAAAGATCTGCCCCGTCGCCGGGTTTGTCCCGATTCCGAAAACCAGCAGCACGATCGCTGCACATCTGAAAACAAGCAGTCTGTACATCATACCCTGTTGGCCGGCCACTATGTATCATTAAACTCCAAATATATTCATTTATTATGATTCACCTAAATCCGCCGGCTGGGGCCGGCCGACCCGAAAAACCGCTCTCCCCTGTTGAAAACTCATGGGCAAGTTGGCCCGGTCCTTCTCCTTCCTTTTCGTGCCAATTGCTAACTTTGATCCCTGCATTTTTTGAAATCCTGGCATGGAATATCTGAAGGAGTTGAACCCGTCGCAACGGGAAGCGGTTGTAAACACCGAAGGGCCCGTTCTGGTCATTGCCGGAGCCGGTTCGGGAAAAACCAGGGTGCTGACCTACCGGGTGGCGCATCTGCTTGTGAAAGGAATCCCGGCCCACACCATTCTGGCCCTGACCTTTACCAACCGTGCTGCCAACGAAATGAAGGAAAGGATCATCCGCATTGTGGGTGAAGCCACCGCCCGGTATCTGTGGATGGGTACTTTCCATTCCATTTTTGCCCGCATCCTGCGGACGGAATCGCAGGCACTGGGGTATCCTGCCAATTATTCCATTTACGACGCCCAGGATTCGAAAAACCTCATCAAGGAGATCATCCGGGAACTGAACCTGGACGAGCAGGTGTACAAACCCGCCGAGGTGCTGGGCAGAATTTCCTCTGCCAAGAACAATCTGATCACCGCTCCCATGTACGCCGGCGATCCGCAGATTGCCGAGCACGACCGCAACCGGGGGCGGCCCTGGGTAGCCTAAATATATAAACGGTATGCCGCCCGGTGCTTCAAGGCCGGAGCCATGGATTTCGACGATCTGCTGGTCAATACCTACCTTCTCCTGAGGGATTTCCCGGAAATCCTTCATAAATACCAGGATCAGTTCAAGTACATTCTGGTGGACGAATACCAGGACACAAATTATGTGCAGTATGCCATTGTGAAGAAGCTGGGAGAAAGGCACAAAAATGTATGTGTGGTGGGCGACGATGCCCAGAGCATTTATTCGTTCCGGGGGGCCAGGATCGAAAACATCCTGCATTTTAAAAATGATTACCCCGGTTACCGCCTGTTCAAGCTGGAACAGAATTACCGGTCGACCCAGAACATTGTGAACGTGGCCAACAGTTTGATTGCCAAAAACCGCGACCAGATCAGAAAAACGATTTTTTCCCGGAACGAACCGGGTGAAAAGATCACCGTAGTTCGTACCCTCACCGATACGGAAGAAGGTTTTGTAGTGGCCAATGCCATTCAGGATATTCATTACGAGACAAAAGCCCCTTACAGCGAATTTGCCGTTCTGTACCGCACCAATGCCCAGTCGAGGATTTTCGAGGAAACCCTGCGCAAAAAAAATATTCCATACCGGGTGTACGGAGCTGTTTCTTTCTACCAGCGAAAGGAGATCAAAGACCTGCTGGCCTATTTCAGGCTGGTATCCAATCCTGCCGACGACGAAGCCCTGAAACGCATTATCAATTACCCGGCCCGGGGGATCGGCAAAACAACCCTCGACCGGCTGATCACACTTTCCAACCAGCGGGAGATCCCCATCTGGAAAGTGATCACCACCGGCGCCATCAATGATGCCGGGCTGAACCGGGGAATTACAGGAAAAATCGAGGCATTTACCGGCATGATCTGTTCCTTTATGGAAAAAAAGCAGAAAGCCGGCGCCTATGAGCTTGCCATGGAGATCGCTTCGGAAACGGGGATACTAAAAGAGCTGTATCATTACGACTCCCCGGAGGAATTCAGCCGGTATGAAAACCTCCAGGAACTGCTCAACGGGATCAGGGAATTTGCCGAAGCGGCGGAAAATGAAGGGAAGCCTGCCATGCTGGAAAATTACCTGGAAAACGTTTCCCTGCTCACCGACCTGGACACCGATACGGCTGATGAACATAACCGGGTAAAGATCATGACGGTCCATTCGGCCAAAGGACTGGAATTCGATTACGTGTTTGTTGCCGGAATGGAAGAAGATCTTTTCCCCTCCCACATGTCGGTTTCCACCCAGCGGGAACTGGAGGAAGAACGGCGTTTGTTTTATGTGGCCCTGACACGTGCCCGCAAGAGGGTACAAATCAGTTATGCAGGCACACGCTTCCGCTGGGGAACCCCTTCGGTTTGCAATCCCAGCCGCTTCATCGCAGAACTGGACGAACAGTATGTCATGCTGCCCGAAGAAGCAAGCCGCCCTGTGACATACACGCAAAGGGCCTTCCCGCATAAACACCGCAGACCTGAACCGAAAGCCACCCGCCCACTGAGCGGAAGCGGTGAGATAACGGGGAAAAAATGGGTCAGGGCAAAAACAGCGTCTCCCGCCACCGGCACCTCTTTCCGGCCGGATGATATAACGCCGGTCAAAGTCGGAATGCTGGTGGAACATCCCCGTTTCGGAAAGGGAGAGGTAAAGGAAGTGGAAGGGGTCCCGCCCGATGTAAAAGCAACGGTATACTTCACCGATCACGGGAAAAAACAGCTTCTTTTAAAGTTTGCCAGGTTAAAAATCATTGGATAATACCACGCGCAGTTGGTATGATCGGCGAAATAATGTAGCTTTGCAGAAAATAGTTACTCACAATGGATTATAATACATCAAGAAAGAAAATGGTACTTCCCGAATACGGACGTAATATCCAGGAGATGGTTGATTATGCCTGCACCATAGAGGACCGTGAGGAAAGGAACCGGGCTGCCCGGGCCATCATCCATATCATGGGACAGTTGAATCCGGGGTTGCGAGATCAGGGGGATGTGAAGCACAAACTTTGGGATCACCTGTTTATCATGTCGGATTTCAATCTGGACATTGATTCACCCTACACCATCCCGCCAAAGGAAAAATTCAACCAGAAACCCCGGCCGGTTGAATATAACACACACCATATCAAGTATATGCATTACGGTCGCATCACCGAGCAGCTGATCGAGGCGGCCATTGCCATGGAAGAGGGACCGGAAAAGCAGACTCTTGTCACCATGATTGCCAATCACATGAAAAAATCATATCTCACCTGGAACAGGAATCAGGTGTCTGACGAGATCATTTTCAAAGACCTGGAAACCCTTTCGGGAGGGAAGCTGAAAGTGAGTGAAAACACCCGGTTAAGTGAACCCAAGGAAATATTCTCCGGCAAGGGATCCCGGAAAAAGAGGGGCCAGCAGAGAAAAGGCAGTCACTCTTAGTATGATGAACTATATCCTTCCCCTATGAGCAGATTCGAAGTCACTGGGGGTAAACGCTTACATGGATCGATCACACCTCAGGGGGCTAAAAACGAAGCCCTCCAGGTGATCTGTGCCACTCTGCTTACCCCCGAGGAGATCACCATTCATAATATTCCCCACATCAGGGATGTGAACATGCTGATCGATCTGCTGGCATGCATGGGGGTGAAGACCAGGCAAACCGAACCGGGAACATGGGTTTTCCGGGCCGACGAGGTCAATCTGGAATATCTGGCGAGTGAAGATTTTGTGACAAAAAGCGCCAGCCTGCGCGGGTCGGTCATGATTCTGGGCCCCCTGCTGGCGCGTTTCGGAATGGCCAGGATCCCCAGGCCGGGGGGAGACAAGATCGGCCGCCGCAGGATCGACACACACCTCAACGGTTTTCAAAAACTGGGAGCCGTTTTCGACTACAGGCAGGAAGAAAACATTTACCTGGTTTCAGGGAAAAACCTGAAGGGGGCTTACATGCACCTGGATGAGGCCTCGGTAACCGGCACAGCCAACCTCATCATGGCCGCTGTGCTCACTCCGGGAACCACCACCATTTACAATGCCGCCTGCGAACCATACATTCAGCAGCTTTGCCGAATGCTGACCAGCATGGGAGCCCTTATCACCGGGACAGGATCGAACCTGCTTACCATCCAGGGAGTGGATTCCCTGGGCGGCTGCGAACACACTGTGCTGCCCGATATGATTGAAGTGGGAAGTTTTATCGGTATGGCCGCCATGACCCGTTCAGAGATCACCATAAAAAATGTATCGTACGAAAACCTTGGCATCATTCCCGATTCTTTCCGGCGCCTGGGCATACAACTGAACAGGCAGGGGGACGATATCCATATTCCCGCCCATGAACATTATACCATTGAAACATTCATTGACGGGTCGATCATGACCATTTCCGATGCCATCTGGCCCGGCCTCACCCCCGACCTGCTGAGTGTATTTCTGGTGGTAGCTACCCAGGCGAAGGGGAGTGTTCTGATCCACCAGAAAATGTTTGAAAGCCGCCTGTTTTTCGTTGACAAACTTATTGATATGGGAGCCCGGATTATTCTATGCGATCCGCACCGGGCCACCGTCATAGGATTAAACCATGATATCCAGCTACGGGCCACCCGTATGGCATCACCCGATATCCGGGCCGGTGTGGCCCTGCTGATAGCCGCCCTTTCGGCAAAAGGCACCAGTGTAATTGACAACATTGACCAGATTGACCGGGGATACCAGTCCATCGACACCCGGTTGCAGAAACTCGGTGCCGACATTCGCAGAATAGACTAACTTCCTGAAATAAACGAAACACCGGCAGGGAGCGAAACAGATTATGCCAATTTGTCCGACGGGAAATAATTGGCAAAATCTTTGCTCGATGCATATGGTTTTTCATGATGTCAAACCATAAATCAAACCGGGTGGAGATGACGAAAAAGAAAACAAACATAGAGCAAGAAGATCAGATGAAGAAACAAACCAAGGGACAGAAACCGGCAGGCGAAAAGAAGGTTTCAGAGGAAAAAACCACCGGAAAAATTACCCGGGGTGAAAAAGAAGTGGCGGAAAAGCCGGAAGCCGAAAAGGACAAGGACAAGAAAAAGAAACCTTCAGTAGAAGAAAACCTGGCAGATTTGCAGGATAAATACCTCAGGTTATCGGCCGAATTCGACAATTACAGAAAAAGAACCCTGCGGGAAAAAATGGAACTGACAAAAACCGCCGGGGAGGATATCCTCGTTCAGTTCCTTCAGGTCATGGACGATTTCGACCGTGCCAGGGAACTCATCCGGGATGCCAGAGATGTGGAGGCCATCAAAACAGGCATTGAGCTGATTTACCAGAAACTGAAAGATTTTCTGAGAATCAGAGGGGTAAAAGAAATCGAGGCCATACACCAGGATTTCAATACCGATTATCACGAAGCCGTTACCAAAATCCCCGCTCCCGACGAAAAACTGAAAGGGAAAGTGGTGGATGTGGTTCAGAAGGGATACATCATGAACGACAAGGTGATTAGGTATTCCAAAGTAGTGGTTGGCGAATAATAACATATACCCGAGAAAGAAAACAGGCGGCAGAATCAGTATCTGCCGGAGTAATTAAAATGCAATGGCAAAAAGGGATTATTACGAGGTACTGGAGGTTTCGAAAAACGCGAGCAAGGAAGAAATCAAGAAAGCGTACCGCAAACAGGCGCTGAAATATCACCCCGATAAGAATCCCGGTGATGCCCGGGCTGAAGAAAAATTCAAGGAGGCGGCCGAAGCGTATGAGGTACTGAGCAACGACGAAAAACGTGCCCGGTATGACCGATATGGCCACGCCGGTGTAGGAGGAGCTGCAGGCGGAGGTTTCGGTTCGGGAGGTATGACCATTGACGACATTTTCGAGCATTTCGGGGATATTTTCGGCACAGGGTTCGGCGGTTTCGGAGGATTCAGCAGCAGCCGCCGTTCACGCCGTGTGAATAAGGGAAGCAACCTGCGGGTGAAAGTCAAACTCAGCCTGCAGGAAATTGCCACCGGCGTGGAAAAGAAATTGAAACTGAACAAGTACATTGCC
>DQWH01000078.1 GCA_011042635.1 Bacteroidota bacterium
GAATGACCATTGTTTGCGGCGACAGCCATACTTCCACCCACGGGGCTTTCGGAAGCATTGCTTTCGGGATCGGTACCTCCGAAGTGGAAACGGTGCTGGCTACCCAGTGCCTTCTTCAGAACCGGCCTGAAAAAATGCGTATCAACCTGGAGGGCAAGCCCGGCGTGGGAGTGACGGCCAAAGATATCGCCTTGTATCTCCTGTCTGTCCTGTCCGCCTCGGGTGCAACGGGTCATTTCATTGAGTATGCCGGAGAAGCGGTCCGGGCACTCCATATGGAGGAACGTATGACCCTGTGTAATATGAGCATTGAAATGGGCGCCCGGGGAGGACTGATCGCCCCCGATGAGGTGACCTTCGAATACCTGAAAGGACGGGAATTTACTCCTTCAGGAAACGAATGGGAGAGATGTCTTTCCGGCTGGAAAAAGCTGTTTACCGATGACGGAGCCAGATTTAACAGGGAATACCGGTTCGACCTGTCCGGCCTGGGCCCCATGATTACGTACGGTACCAATCCGGGAATGGGCATGGAAATAACCGGCAGGATCCCTTCCCCGGAAAATATTCCGGAAAAGCAAAGAAACGGGTTCCAACATGCTCTGGAATACATGGGATTCGAGGCGGGGCAGCCGGTGCTGGGGAAAAAAATCGATTACGTGTTTGTGGGAAGCTGTACCAACGGACGGATCAGCGACCTCAGGGCTTTTGCCTCCCTGGTGAAAGGCAGGAAAAAAGCCCCCGGGGTGACTGCATGGATCGTTCCCGGTTCACAGCAGGTGAAAAAACAGGCCAGGAAAGAGGGGATTGACCGAATACTGAAAGAAGCAGGATTCGAACTCAGGCAACCGGGATGTTCGGCCTGCCTGGCCATGAACAACGACAAAGTCCCGCCCGGGAAATATTGCCTTTCCACCTCGAACAGGAACTTCCGGGGCCGTCAGGGTCCCGGTTCCCGGACCCTTCTGGCCAGCCCGCTGACCGCTGCGGCTTCGGCTGTAACCGGTGTGATCACCGACCCGAGGGAATTTATGTAACCAGAAAATTTACAGGATATGCCAGTTGAAAAATTTACCCGACTTGTCTCCACCGCCGTTCCACTTCCGGCAGAGAATGTGGATACCGATCAGATCATTCCGGCAAGGTATCTGAAAGCAGTTACACGGGAAGGATTTGGTGAATATCTCTTCAGAGACCTGCGTTTTGACCGTGAGGGAAACCCCGTTCCGGATTTTCCCATGAATCAGCCGCAATACACTGGCAGTATCCTGGTGGCCGGCCGGAACTTCGGCTCGGGTTCCAGCCGGGAGCATGCCGCCTGGGCACTGGTTGATTACGGGTTCAGAGCGATCATATCCAGCTTCTTTGCCGATATTTTCATGAACAATGCCCTGAACAACGGTCTGTTGCCCGTTCAGGTGAGTGAGCAGTATCTGTTCGCGATCTTTCGGACTGTTGAGTGTGATCCGCAGGTCCGTATTACCATCGACCTTGAAAAGCAAAAGGTGGTGCTGGGAGAACATATCTGCTTGTTCGAAATCAATCCCTTCAGAAAACAATGCCTGCTCAACGGATGGGATGACGTTGATTATTTGCTGGGGATGCGGGATGAGATCCGGCAGTTTGAAGAAAATTCCAAAACCTGACGATTCATCGCATGGTCGAGATCATGGATACCACCCTGCGTGACGGGGAACAAACCTCGGGAGTGTCTTTCCATCCCAGGGAGAAACTGCAGGTGGCCAGGATGCTTCTGGAAGACCTGGGAGTACACCGTGTGGAGGTGGGATCGGCGCGTGTGAGCAGTGGTGAGCGGGAAGGTGTGAGGCTGATTACGGAATGGGCACGGAAAAAAGACTGGATCAACCGGGTGGAAGTGCTGGGTTTTATTGATGGAAATGTTTCCGTCGACTGGGCCAGGGAAGCAGGCGTAGCCGTTCTCAATCTGCTGTGCAAGGGATCTTTCAGGCATGTACGGCAGCAACTGGGGAAAACCCCCGAACAGCATCTTAAGGATATCCGCTTATCGGTCAAACTTGCGCGTCGGCATGGACTCTCCGTGAATATTTATCTGGAAGACTGGTCCAACGGCATGATCCACTCTCCCGGGTATGTTTATTACCTCATGGATCACCTGGTTCATGAAGATATCCGGCGCATCATGCTGCCCGATACCCTGGGAATCCTGAACCCCGATCAGACAGGTGCGTTTTGCCGCTGTATGACAGAACGCTACCCGGAGGTTCATTTCGATTTTCATGCGCACAACGATTATGATCTGGCCGTGGCCAATGTATATGCCGCACTGAAACAAGGGATACGGGGAGTACATACCACTGTCAACGGGCTGGGGGAAAGGGCCGGGAATGCCTGCCTGTCAAGCGTGATCGGGGTTATGAAAGACCAGCTGAAAATAGAAGCGGCCGTAAACGAATCGGTACTGACTCCGCTCAGCAGGATCGTTGAATCGTTTTCCGGCATTCGCGTTCCCCCAAACCAGCCCCTGGTTGGCGAGAATGTGTTCACTCAGACCTGCGGAGTGCATGCCGACGGGGATGCCAAAAACAACCTGTATTATAATGATCTGCTGCCAGAACGTTTCGGAAGGATTAGAAAATATGCCCTGGGAAAAACCTCGGGGAAGGCCAGCATCCGTAAGAACCTGGAAGAGCTCGGACTCGATCCCGATGAGGAAACCCTGAAAAAACTCACCCGCAGGGTCATTGAACTGGGTGACAAAAAGCAATATGTCACCACCGGGGATCTTCCCTATATACTGGCCGATGTGATGGGGAACGGAGAAAGCGAGCTCCCGGTCAGTATCCGGCATTATGTGCTCTCGCTTTCCCGGGGATTGCGGCCTTCAGCCAATATCTCCCTTTCTGTGAACGGATCGGAATATGAGGAAAATGCGACGGGCGACGGGCAATATGATGCCTTCATGAATGCGCTCTGGAAGATATACGAGAAACTCGGCAGAGACCATCCCCGGCTTCTGGATTATGTGGTGACCATTCCTCCGGGTGGGAAAACCGATGCGCTGGTGGAAACCATTATTTCATGGACATACCAGGGCAGGGAATTCAAAACCCGGGCAGTAGACTCGGACCAGACGGAGGCAGCCATCCAGGCAACCGTGAAGGCTCTCAATATGATTGAAAAACTGGATAAGAAATGAAAATGAACATTGCATTGCTTGCCGGCGACGGTATCGGGCCGGAGATCATGGATGAAGCGGTACGGGTAACCCGTGTTGTGGCCTGCAGGTACGGTCATCAGGTGGAATTTGCCGGTGGCCTGGTGGGCGCTGCTGCGATCGACAAAACCGGGGATCCCTATCCCGAAGAAACACACCGCCTTTGTATGAACGCAGATGCCGTGCTCTTCGGAGCCATCGGACATCCGCGCTACGACAACGACCCGCGGGCAGAGGTGCGGCCCGAGCAGGGCCTGCTGGCTATGAGGAAAAAGCTTGGATTGTTCGCAAACCTCCGGCCGGTGTACGCCTTTCCTGCCCTGATGGATCAGTCGCCCCTGAAAAACCGTTTGCTGGAAAATGTCGATTTCCTGGTGGTGAGGGAACTGACCGGGGGAATTTATTTCGGGCAGCCCAGCGGAAGGTCTGAAGACGGGATCACGGCCGTTGATACCTGTTTGTATACACGTGAAGAGATCGAAAGGATCGTGGATCTGGCTTTCGGGTTTGCCATGGAAAGAAAACGCCGGCTTACCCTGGTGGATAAAGCCAATGTGCTGGCTACCTCCAGGCTCTGGAGGGAAGTCACCATGGAAATGAGTAAACGGTACCCTGAGGCGGATACCGATTACCTGTTTGTTGACAATGCGGCTATGCAGATAATCCTGAATCCGTCCCGGTTTGATGTACTGGTTACGGAAAATATGTTCGGGGATATCCTTACCGATGAAGCCAGTGTGATTGCCGGTTCTCTGGGGCTGCTGCCTTCCGCATCCATCGGGTTGCATACTTCTGTTTTCGAGCCTGTTCACGGGTCCTATCCGCAGGCAGCCGGCAAAAATATAGCCAATCCCCTGGCCATGATCCTCTCGGTGGCCATGATGTTCGAATACGGTTTTCAAATGAAGGAAGAAGCCGGTCTGATCCGTGCAGCGGTAGAAGCTTCTGTGAGGGAACAGGTATGTACCCCCGATATTGCCCCGGGGAAAACATGTTCTACACGGGAAGTCGGGGAATGGATTGCAAAATACATTGGGAATGCCTGAGGTAATATGATATTTCTATAAGAACCATGAATCCAGGTTCAGACAGGAGGGGAAATGGAGTTGTGAAAAGTTAAAAAATCATTATTCCGGCAAAACAACCTGCCTGATTCTTTTTTTTGGCCTTAAATCTGTATACATTCATCCTGGGATTTTATGAAAAATACCTCAGGGGATTTATCTTTAGTCCCTTGTTTTAATAGAGAAGCTGTTGCAGAAGATATGAAAATCAGGTCAGCTTTATATCTTTTCCTTCTGCTGGCCGGAATGGGGAAGCCGGCCTACTCTCAGTCGGATACCCTGTTTCCGCTGATTACGGTAGAAGGACAGCTGATCGGGATGAAAAGCGGTGAACCGGTTCCGTTTGCGCACATAGTCAATAAAAACCAGGTGTGGGGAACCGTTACCGATTCATTGGGTCATTTTACCATGCAGATGAGTCACATGGATACTCTGGCGGTTTCCGCCATCGGGTATGAATCACAGCAGTTTGTTCTTCCCATTTATGTTTCGGTCAGTCCCTTCCGGACACGGATATTTTTACGGGAACGCTCATATCCCATTGACGAGGTGGAAGTGTTTGTCCTGGGAACCTGGGAACAGTTTCAGGACAAGGTGAGGAAACTTCGTGTTCCTGAAACGGAAGAGGAGGAGCTGAAAAGGGAAATCAGGGACGAGGCGAAAGAAGTGGCACTGGAAGCCTATGAGATCCCAACAGGTATTACTTTTTCACTGCCTTCCCGGTATGATGCTTCCCTCAAACGCCTGCGGGAAATCGAGGCGATTGAAGCCAGGCAGATCCTGATCTACCGCAAATACAACCGGGAGGTGATTGCACGTACTACGGGTCTTACCGGGAAGGAACTCGATGATTTCATCATATTCTGTAACCAGCGGGCCTGGTTTACACCCGAAACACCTTCCTACGATATTATTCGACAGATTAAATACTGGTTCAGGCAATACCTGATGATCAAACACCGAATGAATTAATAATCATGGAACAGGTTCATGAAAAAATACCGGCTCTGGAGGATATCCGGGCTGCTCACGAACGTATCAGAAAGTATGTTCATCGTACGCCTGTGTTTACATCTACGGCTATTAACAGGATTACCGGCGCCGATTTGTATTTCAAATGCGAGAATTTCCAGAAAGTGGGAGCTTTCAAGTTCAGGGGTGCCACCCATGCTGTGATGAGGCTGATGGAAGAGGAAGCGGCGCGGGGGGTAGCCACCCATTCCTCGGGGAACCATGCGGCCGCTCTGGCCCTGGCTGCCTCCCTGAGGGGAATTCCCGCATATATTGTGATGCCCGAAAACTCTCCCGTGATCAAAAAGAAGGCGGTGGCAGGCTACGGGGCAAATATTACTTTCTGTGAGCCTACCCTGCAGGCCAGAGAGTCTACCCTGGAGGAAGTTGTGGCCGAAACGGGGGCCCGGTTTATTCATCCCTACAACAATTTTGAGGTGGTGTGCGGTCAGGGTACGGCTGCCCTGGAGTTCCTTGAACAGGTTCCGGAACTGCAGATCATGATGCCACCGGTTGGAGGGGGAGGTTTGTTAAGCGGTACCTCGGTGGCTGCCAGAGGGCTCAAACCGGAAATCAGGATTTACGGAGCGGAACCCGCCGGGGCGGATGATGCCCGCCGCTCCCTGCAAAAAGGGGAAATTGTTCCTTCGGTCAGTCCCCGGACCATGGCCGACGGATTGCTTACCAGCCTGGGTCCCCTCACTTTTGCCGTGATCCGCAAAAAGGTTGACGATATCCTGACCTGCTCGGAAGATTCCATCGTGGCAGCCATGAGACTGATATGGGAAAGGATGAAGATCGTGGCCGAACCCTCTGCCGCCGTTCCCCTGGCGGTAGTGCTCGACCATCCGGAAGTATTCAGGAACCGAAAGGTGGGATTGATCGTTTCGGGCGGGAATGTCGATCTGGCCCGCCTTCCGTTTTGACCGGAAACTGCCTCGCGGGGAAAATTAATTTATCCGTTCAGGGGATTCGTTTACTCATCGGCTTTGTGAATGATACAGGAAACAGGGTAATGATCGGAAAGGGGTACCCTGTGGCGATGAAACCTTACCGATTGCAGGTCTTTGCTGTGGAGGATATAATCAATGCGGTACGAAGGAAAATTCCCCCGGTAAGTATTTCCGAAACCTTCTCCTGATCCTGTAAAAGCGTCCGTCAGTCCTTTTTTCATCTGAAAATAGGTGTAGGAAATGGGTATGTCGTTGAAATCACCGCATACGATCACCGGGTACGGGCATTTGCGGATGTGTTCACTGATGATCCTGGCCTGTTTGGCCCGTTCGATAAAAGCATGCTTTAAACGGAAGGAGATGTCTTTCAGTTTCTCCAGATTTTCATCGTCACCTAACGGATCAAAATTTTTGATGAATCGGCGGTTGCTTTTCTTCAGATTGATCGATTGCAGATGATTGTTGTAAATACGGACAGTATCGCCATCCCATAAAATATCGGTGTAGATGCAGATGTTCCGTGTGTTGGGGAGAACAATACTGGCCTGGTTTACTATGGGCAGGGAGCTGAAAGTGGCCAGCCCGGCATACAGATATTCACTCCGCTTCCCTTCGGGTGCCAGATGCACGTAACGGTCCTTTCCCAGGGTGCCGGTGATATTCTGCCGTGAGAAATCACCGTTTCCTGCATAATAGAATTCCTGGAAACAGAGAACACCTGCATTTTGTGACAGGATAAAACGGAGAATTTCTTCCATGGTCTGTGGGGATTCTTCCCATGAATAGTAATTGAACATCCGCACATTGTACGACAGCACCTTGATGCCGGTTTTATCCTGCGTAACGGTGGATTCACGGAAACTGATCCTGAAAAAAGACTGATGATAATTCCATCCTGCCAGGATAATGATGAAGGAGGAGAAAAACAGCAGTTTCCTCCGAAACGCCCAGAAAAACAGAAATACCAGATTGATTGCCAGGAATACGGGATAGGCCAGCCCGAAAAAAGCCAGGGGCCAGCATACTTCCGGGGAAACCAGAACGGAAAGATAGGACAGTCCCAACGATCCCAGAAAGAACCAATGGATGTAAACCAGGATATGATAGATGACCTTTTTCACCCGGTATGTGTTTCTGAAAAAATTAAAAATAATAAGGGGTGAATAAAGATGGGACTTCCCAGACCATGTTTTTTCAACAATTCAGGGTTTATTACTTATCCTGAAAAGGATTTCCTTTTCTTCCCGAGTAAGGCTTTCGTAGCCGCCTTTTGCGATCTTATCCAGGATCCGGTCGATTTCTTTTTGTTCGTTTGCCTTTCTTTTTCTGAATTCCATATCCGACTCAGGTTTCTTATATGCCACCCTGACCCGCGGGCGGGACTTGAAGAAAGACCCGATCGAATCCATCATTTTCCCGAACCAGCGCGTCAGGTCTTTTCCCTGCCGGTATTTCAGGGCGAAAAGCAGTCCGAACAAACCTCCTCCCAGATGGGCTATATGTCCGCCTGCATTGATCGATGGAATGCTTAGAATATCGAACAAAACAACCACCATGGCGATATACTTGATCCTGACCGGTCCGATCAGAAAGACATACACGGTGTAGTTGGGAACATAGGCGGCTATGGCAATGACAATGGCGTATACGGCGGCCGAAGCCCCCAGTGCTACCGAGGCTTCCCGTCCGGCATCGAATACGGGGAATACGTTAAAGGAAAAAATATACAGCAAAGCGCCGGCCAGACCTCCCAGCAGGTATACGTTCAGCAGGCGTTTCGGATCGAGGTATTCGAGGAATATTCTGCCGAACCAGAACAACCAGAGCATATTGAGCAGAATGTGCAGAAACTGCTCATGCAGAAACATGTAGGTGATCAGTGTCCAGGGTTTCCTGACCAGGGTTCCCAGGTCGGCAGGAACCGCCAGCCAGTTGACGGGAACCCAGGCGGGATCTTCCACATTCAGCAGAAAAATAAAAACATAGACAATATTGACGGCAAGAAATACCGCAATGTTGATATATATCAACTTGCTGAGGGTATTGGCATGGCTGAAGATCCGTTTTATTTCCTCCCACAGGTTCATAACATTCCGTTAAAAAAAGGTTTTTTTTCTTTTGTTCCAGTACTTGATCAGGAAAAATCCGAATAACATTCCCCCGATATGGGCAAAATGTGCCACATTGCTTCCCGGCTGGGTAAATCCAAGCCATACTTCCAGTATGCCGTATCCTATGACCAACCACTTGGCCTTGATAGGAATGGGCGGGAAAAGCAACATGAGCTGGGTGTTGGGGAACAACATGCCGAAAGCAAGCAAAACCCCGAAAACAGCTCCGGAAGCACCTACCGTGGGAACGTTCATGATCCGTTCGATGTATCCCGAAAGATTGCTGATGGCGGTTTGTGCATAGCTGCTGCTGGCGGGATTATTGGCCCAGGAACGGATAAAATCATACACGGCCGGATTGGGGTTGCTGATGTGCTTGCTGATAAAGGCAGCGTAGGCATCGGGATTCGGGTTGGCAGCAAAAGCTTCAAATGCATTCTGTACCGAAGAGATTTCTATCCAGTTTACCAGGGTATGCAGGCCAGCGGCCCCCAGACCGGTGACAAAATAATACAGCAGAAACCGCTGCCCGCCCCATACGCTTTCCAGGATCCTTCCAAACATCCACAGGGCAAACATATTAAAGAACAGATGCATGAGGCCCCCATGCATGAACATGTGCGTGGCAAACTGGTAGGGCCTGAAATTTTCCGAGCCGGGATAGTATAACCCCAGGATCCTCACCAGGTCGAAACTGAATCGGGTGGCGAATACCCAGGTGATAACCAGCATTAAAATGTTGATGATCAGCAGGTTTTTTACAACCGGCGGGGTAACGTTCATGGATGGAGGCCTGTATTGCATACCAGCTATTTTTAAGTTAATTTTTCAACAAGGACCAGACCAAACAACAAATATACGTTTTCCCCGGTTCAAAATGGGACAAAATGTCAGGATCAAACCGTTTCCAGGTTATCTGAACCATTTTTCCATTTCATTTACGGGCAGAATAAATACGATGGTCTTTCCGCCCGGTGTATGATTCGGGGATTGGCAGGCAAAAAGGCTGTCTACCAGATGCTGCATTTCTTCCTGGGTAAGAGGTTTCCCGTAAGGGATGGCTGAAGCGATTGCCAGCGAACGCGCAATTTTCTCATAGGGTCCTGCCTCCGTATTTCTGCCCGTACTTTTATAGGATTCAAGCAAATTTTCTATAAAAGGTTTCAGGTCTACGTGCCGGGCATACTCCGGAACTCCTTCCACCAGGATATTGCCGTGCCCCAGGTTGCGTATTTCGAACCCAAGCCGTTTCAGCGATTCGTGCATTTCCATCAGCAGGGCATGATCGCCGGCTTCCAATTCCAGGGTCACCGGGAAAAGATTTTTCTGGGAAATCTGTACCGATTGTTCCAGGTTGTTCAGGAAAGTTTCATATAAAATCCGCTCGTGGGCCCGTTTCTGATCAATGATCATCAGGCCGGATTTAACCGGTGTGAAAATATACCGGTTCTTGAACTGGTAAAACTGCGTTCCACGGCTTTCTGCTTCCCCTGATGATGCCTCTTCCCCCGCATGGGTCCTGTCATGCAGGGATGGCTGTGGTGACAGCCCTTCATACAAGCTTTCCCATCCGGCCGGGGGGCGCCCGGTGTGGAAAGGTGAGCTTCCCGGAGAGGAAAAAGGGTTGTAACCGGCATCGATATCGATCTGAGGAGGCTTTATTTCCTGCGTTTTTCCCAGGGGCGGTATTTCGGGAACCCCTTCCCGGTCGAAATCCAGTGAAGGGGTGATGTTGAATCTCCCCAGGGCTTCCCTTACGGTAGCATGCAATATTTGCCACACGGCCCTTTCCTCTTCGAATTTGATCTCGGTCTTGGTTGGGTGAATATTCACGTCAATATGATCGGGAAGGATATCGAAACAGATGAAATAGGAAGGAAGGGAATCGGCCGGAAGGACCGGTTCGAAAGCTTCGGTTACCGCTTTGTGGAAATATGCGTGAC
>DQWH01000023.1 GCA_011042635.1 Bacteroidota bacterium
CCCCGGGAACCGACCCCCCCCCTTCCCTGTCGCCGGAATTCGGTCAGCGGGGTTCGTTTAATATATCCCAGGTGGGAAA
Organism: Bacteroidota bacterium; assembly: GCA_011042635.1. Lineage (GTDB taxonomy): Bacteria > Bacteroidota > Bacteroidia > Bacteroidales > VadinHA17 > HyVt-105. The sequence goes on from DQWH01000023.1 coordinate 80, forward strand.
TGGTGATCACCACATCTTCATCGGCATAAAAATCTTCAGGATTGAATTCTTCCGCATTGGGAATGATCTCGGTACGTCGGGGATCACCGTATTTCGCTTTGATCTCCAGCAATTCATCCCGTATGATCTTCATCCTCAGGGGTTCTTCTGCCAGTACCCTTTTCAGGAATTCGATCTGCTGCATCAGTTCGTTGTACTCCTTCCGCACTTTTTCTCTTTCCAGTCCGGTAAGCTTCTGCAGCCGCATATCGAGTATGGCACGGGCCTGGATCTCCGTCAGGCCGAAGTTTTCCATCAGCCCGTTCCGGGCATCTTCCACAGTGGCGGAAGCCCGGATGAGCTTAATCACTTCATCGAGATGATCCAGCGCAATGAGTAGTCCCTCAAGCACATGTGCCCGCTTCATTGCCTGATCCAGTTCATATTTCGACCTTCTGACCACCACCTGGTGCCGGTGCCTGATAAAATGATCGAGCAATTGTTTCAGGTTCAGGATGCGTGGCCGGCCGTTGACCAGAGCAATGTTGTTTACGTTATACGAGGTCTGCAGCTGTGTATACTTATACAATTTGTTCAGAACCACATTGGCGGAAGCATCCTTTTTCAGGATGATGACAATATGCATGCCCGAGCGGTCCGATTCATCGTTGATATAACTTACTCCCTCTATTTTTTTCTCATTGATCAGTTCGGCCGCTTTGCGGATCAGTTCGGCCTTGTTCACCATGTAGGGTATTTCGGTAACGATGATCTTTTCACGGCCACTGGGGGTGTTTTCAATTTCTACCCTGGCTCTGACCACAATACGTCCCCTACCGGTTTCGTAGGCTTCCTTCACACCCTGATACCCGTGGATGATCCCTCCGGTGGGAAAATCGGGAGCCTTGATGTGTTCCATAATCTCTTCCGTGGTGATGTCGGGATTATCGATCATGGCTACCAGTCCGTCCACCACCTCCGAAAGGTTATGCGGGGGCATATTGGTGGCCATGCCCACGGCAATGCCGCTGGCACCGTTTACCAGCAGGGTGGGGATCCGGGTTGGCATAACGGCAGGTTCTTTCAGGGTATCGTCGAAATTCAGCTGAAAATCAACTGTGTCTTTGTCAATATCTGCCAGGATATCTTCGCTGATCTTCTGTAGCCGGGCTTCCGTATATCGCATGGCAGCGGGACTGTCGCCGTCAATACTCCCGAAATTTCCCTGCCCGTCCACCAGCGGGTATCGCAACGACCACGACTGCGCCATGCGCACCATGGCTTCATACACCGAGGAATCACCGTGCGGATGATATTTTCCCAGAACTTCCCCCACAATACGGGCAGACTTCTTGAACGGCTTGTTTGAGAATAAGCCCAGCTCCGACATACCGAACAACACCCGCCGGTGCACCGGCTTAAATCCGTCCCTCACATCGGGCAATGCCCGGGATACAATGACCGACATTGAATAGTCAATGTAGGCCGATTTCATCTCCTCCTCAATGTTGATTTTTATAATCTTCTCATTATTTGACATATACCAATCGTATTAATCTGTATCGTATCCTTTTTTTTTGTACCTTTGCCGGGTGAAGTTTAATGTGCGAAAATAGCGAATTATTGTGGATTTTAGACGGATATGAAACAGGGTTTTTCAACAAACCGTTGTTTAAAATTGATAGGAAATCAATATGAAAGATCAGACAGGTTCTATGTACCTTTATCGCCTGAAAGGGCAGTATTTATTCATACGATTTATTCAACATTTTGAACTAATTTCCGTTAGTATTACATAATCTGAAAACGAGGTAATAAAATATATGGATGCAAAATTTTCACAAAGAATAAAGGATGTTCTCTCTTTCAGCAAGGAAGAAGCCGTCAGGCTGGGGAACCTGTATATCGGTCCCGAACATCTGTTCCTGGGGATTCTTCGTGAGGGGGAAGGGATTGCCATCGATATCCTGTTGTCGCTGGGTGCCGATCTGAAGGAACTGAAGCTGGCGGTGGAAGGATCTGTGCGGCCTGATCACACCGCACAGGTGAAGGATGCGGAGAACATTCCCCTGCTGAAAACTTCCGAACGGATCCTGAAGCTGGTATATCTGGAAGCTAAGTCGTTGAAGAACACTACTATAGATACCGGACACCTGCTGCTGGCCATTCTGAAAGACAGAAACAGTATGATAACCCAGATCCTGGAAGAAAGGAACATTGATTACCACATGGTTAAAGCAGAGCTGATCAGCAGCAATACACAGGCACGGGCTGATTTTCCGCAAGATGATGAAGACGATGAGACACAAGGTTTCGGTGGAGGTCCCAAAGGCACCGGCGGTGCACCCGGCAATCAGAAAACCACTTCCGAAACCCCGGTGCTGGACAATTTCGGTATTGACCTGACCAAGGCGGCCGAGGAAGACCGTCTCGATCCCATTATCGGAAGAGAAAGGGAAATTGAAAGACTGGCCCAGATCCTGAGTCGCCGCAAGAAAAACAATCCCATTCTGATCGGTGACCCGGGTGTGGGAAAATCGGCCATTGTGGAAGGCCTGGCATTGCGTATTGTTCAACGCAAGGTAAGCAGGGTGTTGTTCGGGAAACGGGTCATTACCCTCGATCTGGCCTCCATTGTAGCCGGCACCAAATACCGCGGGCAATTTGAGGAGAGAATGAAAGCCATTCTGAATGAACTGGCCAAGACCAATGATGTCATTCTGTTTATTGACGAGATACACACCATTGTGGGCGCCGGAGGAGCAACCGGTTCGCTCGATGCGGCCAACATGCTCAAACCTGCCCTGGCCCGGGGCGAAATCCAGTGCATAGGAGCCACTACCCTGGATGAATACCGCCAGCATATCGAAAAAGACGGGGCCCTGGAAAGACGTTTCCAGAAGGTGATGGTGGAACCCACCAGTGTGGAGGAAACCATTGAGATCCTCAACAATATCAAGGAGCGGTACGAAGACCACCACAATGTGCTGTATACCGATGATGCCATCCAGGCCTGCGTGCGGCTGACCAACCGGTACATATCCGACCGGCATCTGCCCGACAAGGCCATAGATGCCATGGATGAAGCCGGCAGCCGGGTACATATTACCAATATCGTGGTTCCCGAAACGATTCTTCAACTGGAGCAGAAACTGGAAGAAACCCGGAAGGAAAAAGTGCAGGCTGTGAAAAACCAGAACTTTGAGAAGGCCGCCAGTTACCGTGACCGGGAAAAGGAATTCATCGAACTGCTCGATATTGAAAAAAATAAATGGGAAAAGGAACTTTCCCTGAACCGGGAAACGGTGAATGAAGAAAAGGTGGCTGAAGTGGTGGCTATGATGACAGGGGTGCCCGTGCAGCGAATTGCCCAGGCTGAGGGCCAGCGCCTCCTGAAGATGGGGAATGAACTGAAAAAGTGGGTAGTAGGCCAGGAGGAAGCCATCGAAAAGATCGTGAAATCCATCCAGAGAAACCGGGCCGGCCTGAAGGATCCCAACAAGCCCATCGGGTCGTTCATATTCCTGGGACCCACCGGAGTGGGGAAAACACAACTGGCCAAGGTGCTTGCCCGGTACCTGTTCGACAGCACCGATGCCCTGATCCGTATCGACATGAGCGAATACATGGAGAAATTCTCCGTTTCGCGTCTGGTCGGTGCCCCTCCGGGATACATAGGTTACGAAGAAGGCGGACAACTAACCGAAAAAGTGCGCCGGCGTCCTTATGCCGTGGTACTGCTCGATGAAATTGAAAAAGCCCACCCCGATGTGTACCATATCCTGCTGCAGATGATGGATGAAGGGCAGCTCACCGATTCGCTGGGCCGCCGGGTGGACTTCAGGAATACCATTATTATCATGACCTCCAATATCGGTACCCGCCAGCTGAAGGATTTCGGTACCGGTGTGGGCTTCCATGCATCGCTCGGAAAAAGCAACATGGATGAACATGCCCGTACGGTTATTCAGAAATCCCTGAAAAAGGCGTTTTCACCCGAGTTCCTGAACCGTCTCGACGATGTGGTGATCTTCAATTCCCTGTCGAGGGAGCATATCCACGAGATCATTGATATTGAACTGAAAGGTCTGTACGAAAGGATCAACGGACTGGGTTACCATGTAAAAATCACCAATGCAGCCAAAGATTTCATCGTGGATCACGGATACGATATCCAGTTCGGGGCCCGTCCCCTGAAAAGGGCTATCCAGAAGCACCTGGAAGACCCCATGGCCGAGGTGATCATCAAATCCGACCTGAAAGAGGGCGATACCGTGGTGGTTGACCTGGAAAAAGACAAGGAGCAGATCAAAATTTCGATCAAAAAGCCGAAAGTAAAGGAAGCCAGTAAAAACAGGGAAAACCAGGAGGAGGAATCCGAAAAACAACAAGGGAAGAACTGAAAAATTCCGCCTGCGGGCGGTTTTTTTTAACCACCTTATTTACCGGTCAATTGCCCGTACAACTCATAAGGACCTGCATTTCTGATTTCCACACGGTAGAATCGCCCGGGATGGGCGTTGCCGGAATCCACCGGTATCAATACTTCATTGTCCACTTCCGGTGAGTCGTATTCCGTTCTTCCGTAATAATACCTGTCATTTTTCCCGTCGATCAGCACCTCCACAGTTTTGCCTGCTTTGAGACGATTTTTCTCCAGAGAAATCTCTTCTTGTAATTTCATCAGCGACTGCATCCGGTAGTTTTTGGTACGCAGGCTGATATCATCGGTATAGTTTCGCCAGGCAGGGGTGTGCTCTTCATGGGAATAGGTAAACACTCCCAGTCTGTCGAAACGCATTTCTTCCACGAATTTTTTCAGGTGGAGAAATTCTGCGCGACTTTCTCCCGGAAAACCGGTGATAAGTGTGGAACGGACAGATACCTCGGGAAACTCTTCCCGGAACCGCTTTATGATCATAACAGCTTCTTCCAGACTGTGGCCGCGGTTCATCCGCTTCAGGATATCCGGATGGGAATGCTGCACCGGTATATCCAGGTACCTGCATATCTTCCGGTGTTCTTTCATCAAAGAAATGATCTCTTCCACCGGGAATCCTGCCGGGTAGGTATATTGCAGTCTGATCCATTTCAAACCGGGAATACAGACCAGTTTTTCCAGCAAATGGGGTAACATTTTTTTTCCGTACAGATCCTTGCCGTAGGAGGTCAAATCCTGGGCAATAAGTATCAGTTCTTTTACACCCTTTTCTGCAAGATAACCTGCCTCCTGCAAGATCTTTTCAACCGAAAGGGAACGTTGCCTGCCCCTGATCAGGGGAATAGCACAGAATGCACACTGGCGGCTACAGCCTTCCGATATTTTCAGGTAGGCATAGTGTGAGGGTGTGGCAGGTACCCTCTCCCCTTCCAGTTCTTCCCGGTATTCTCCACCCAGGGCTTTCAGGATGCGGGGGTGTTCGTTGACCCCGAAAAAACCGTCCACTTCCGGAAGCTCTTCCTGAAGTTCTTCTTTATATCGTTGTGATAAACAGCCTATGACATAGAGCTTTTCAATGTGGCCGGCACGACGGGCAGCAATAAATTCCAGGATGGTATTCACCGATTCCTGTTTGGCATCATGTATGAATCCGCAGGTATTGATCAGGGCGTACCGGCTTTTCACGGGAGCATCGGTGTGAACGGTATCGAAGCCTGCAGCCTGCAGCTGGCGGGAAAGATGTTCTGAATCGACCAGGTTTTTCGAACAGCCCAGGGTTACCACCTGGACAAGGGATCCGGGTTGTTTTTCAGGACCGGTCATTCGTTGTCCCTGCGAAACAGTGAATCGACAAACTCTATCCGGTTGAACACCTGGATGTCATCCAGTCCTTCCCCCAGCCCGATGTATCTGACAGGAATACGGAACTGGTCGGATATTCCCAGTACAACCCCGCCCCTGGCTGTTCCGTCGAGTTTTGTAATGCATAGCGCAGTAACTTCCGTAACGGCAGTAAACTGCCTGGCCTGTTCAAAGGCATTCTGGCCGGTGGACCCGTCAAGTATTAAAAGTACCTCGTGCGGGGCATCGGGAATAACCTTTTTCATCACCCTTTTGATCTTGGCCAGTTCGTTCATCAGGTTGACCTTATTATGCAGTCTTCCGGCCGTATCTACAATGATCACATCGGCATCATGGGCTCTGGCGGCACTGAGGGTGTCGAAAGCCACCGAGGCAGGGTCTGCCCCCATTTTTTGTTTCACGATTTCCACCCCGGCCCGTTCAGCCCAGACCGAGAGCTGATCAACGGCAGCCGCCCGGAAAGTGTCGGCCGCACCCAGAAATACTTTTTTTCCCAGCTTTTTAAACTGATGTGCCAGCTTGGCAATGGTGGTGGTCTTCCCCACGCCGTTCACTCCCACCACCATAATCACAAAGGGCTTTGCCGTGAGAACCGATTCATAACCCGCCGGTTCACCTTCCGCATTTTCAGCCAGGAGAGCAGCTACCTCTTCCCTCAGGATCCTGTCAAGTTCTCCCGCATTCAAGTATTTGTCGCGTGCCACCCTCTTTTCAATTCTTTCAATAATGCGCAGAGTGGTATTTACGCCCACATCCGAAGAGATCAGGATCTCTTCCAGCTCATCCAGCACTTCCTCATTCACCTCAGAACGACCCACCATGGCCCGGGTGAGCTTTTTGAAGACATTTTCCTTGGTTTTTTCAAGTCCCATGTCGAGCTTTTCCTTCTTCTCCCGGGAAAAAATACCAAATGCAGCCATTGTATTTGTTTGATATGGGTGGATTTAAACAAAAAAAAGCCCTCTTCAGCCATGAAGAAAGCCTTTGCTGTTTCACAACGGGATGAACAACAGCCTATTTTTTCTGAAAGAAATCCTTAATGTGGGCATTGTTCACGATCTCATCCCTGAAGATATAAGCGCCGGTTTTTTCCGATTTAACCATCTTGATGACCCGGGTAAATTCCTTTCCGGTACCTGATTTCAATGTGGATACAACTTTCTTCGCCATGATGGTGTATTATTTGGTTTCTCGGTGTATGGTGTGTTTTTTCAGAATGGGGTTGTATTTCTTCAACTCCAGCCTCTCGGAAGTGTTCTTGCGGTTCTTTACGGTAATGTACCGGGAAGTTCCAGGTAAACCACTGTCTTTGTGCTCGGTGCACTCCAGGATGACCTGTACTCTGTTTCCTTTCTTAGCCATGGCAATACAATATTATATCTTATCAATATATCCTTTTTCTTTTGCTTCCTTCAGGACAGCCGTGACCCCTTTCTTGTTGATCAGACGGATGCCTGCTGCCGATACCCTGAGACGGATCCAGCGGTCCTCTTCGGGCAGGTAGAACTTTTTGGTAAACAGGTTGGGGTAAAACCTGCGTTTGGTCCTTCTTTTCGAGTGGGATACGTTGTTTCCCACCATCATGCGTTTTCCGGTAACTTGACAAACTTTCGACATGGTTCCTGATCCTTAATCAAATAGGTTTTTCAAAACAGATCGCAAAATACGTGAATTTTATTCAATTAATCAAGTAAAATATTCAAATTTATTGTGAAATTTTCATTTCAGGCAGGATACCGGCGTATCACCTGTAGCAACATATGCAGGGCGGCATGAGCCGATCGCCTGATCACCCTCTGACGCCCTTCCCCGAACATGTATTTTTCAGAGATCGTGCGGTTTTGATTCGCTACAGCAATCCATACGGTTCCTGCGGGTTTGGCGGGTGTGCCTCCCGTTGGCCCGGCAATGCCTGAAGTAGCCACGGCATAAGCGGTGGAAAATTTTTCCAAGGCCCCCCTGACCATTTGCTCTACTACCGGCCGGCTTACCGCCCCGTGTATGGAAAGCATCTTCTTGGTCACTCCCAGCCATTCTTTCTTCACCGCATTGGAATAGGCTACTACCGATCCGGCAAAATACTGCGAACTACCGGGGACAGAAGTGATCATCCGGGAAATGCCCCCCCCGGTGCAACTTTCTGCCAGTGACAGGGTGGCTCCGCGATTGACCAGCTCCTTCCCTACCAGTTCTTCCAGGGTATCTCTGTCATACCCCCAGACATATTTTCCCAAGATTTTTTCCAGTTCCGACTGGAAATAGTCCCTCTCCTTTTCAAGGGTGGTTCTGTCTGAGCCGGTGAGGCTCAGACGTAGCTTGATGATTCCGTATGACGGCAGGTAAGCCAGACGAACATGCGGAGGCAGGTTATTTTCAAAGCCGGCAAGCATGTCTGCCAGGTGTGCCTCGAAAGCACCAAAAGTATTTATGGTTCTGTGTATTACAACCGGTGTTTTAAACCTTTTTGTTAGCCGGGGAATCACTTCTTTATTCAGGATGTCTGCCATTTCATGCGGTACTCCGGGCAGCGCCACCACTACCCGGCCGCCACGGACGAACCAGAGTCCCGGCGCAGTGCCCGTTTCATTTTTCAGGGGAATGCTGTCGCGGGGAATTTCAGCCTGTGAGCGGTTCAGCAGATTCATTCCGATTCCGCGTGCTGCCAGCATTATTTCATTCTGCCGGAACACCTTCTCGTTAAAAACCAGAGGAACCTTGAAATAGGCACACAGGGCATTTTTGGTGATATCATCGCGGGTAGGTCCCAGTCCGCCGGTAAGCAATACCAGATACACTTCCGAAACAGCTTCTTCCAGGGCACGTATGATGGCTTCTTCCTGATCGGGAACGGAAATAATACGCTGTACCCGTATGCCGATTCCGTTCAGCTCCGCAGCTATACGCGCCGAGTTGCTGTCAACCGTTTGACCGATCAGGATTTCATCCCCGATAGTAATGATCTGTGCATCCATATTACGAATTTTCCGGAAATGTATAAAAAATCAGGTCAAAGACAGCTTTTGGAAAACACCCGGATAAGCTACATAACCGGCCGGTTAACGAAATGCTGGTTACTGTCTTATCAGAAAGAAGCCGGGCGGATGACTACCAGTCGGCCGGCCAATCCGATAAACCTCTGAAAAAGAGCAGGTCTTTGTAATAGGGCTCTACCTTTTCTTCAATGGCAAGCAAATCGTCGGCGGTGAGGGGTGTAAATTCGCGGGCAATGCGGATATTTTCTTCCAGTTCTTCGATATTATCCAGTCCCACTACCACGGTACTTACCGGAAGGGTCAATACATAATCCATGGCTTCCCTCATGCTGATGATCCCTCCGTGGGCGAATATGCGGTCGCGGGCCGGTATTTTCATTCCCACAATGCCCATGTTCTTTTCCACGGCCACCGGCAGAAGGTTTTCTATAAAGGAATCGTGAAACTTGTCGGCAGCATTGACCGCCATCAGGATATTGTCGAAGGGATATCTTTCGATCAGGGTGCGGAGCACCTCGGCGTTTTCATGACCGGTGATACCCAGGAATCGGACCATTCCTTCCGACCTGGCCTTTTCCATAGCCCGGATCACCCCGTCGGGGGCAAAGAAACGATCAAGGTTTTTCAGTTCCCCTCCCCTCACATTATGTATCTGCCACAAATCAAGGTGGTCGGTCTGCAGGTTTTTCAAGGAGGTCTCCAGCAGACGCATGGACCCGTCATAACTCCGGTCGTGTGTCTTGGAAGCCAGGAATACTTCTTTTCGTCTGGTTTTCATGACTATCCCCACATTTTTTTCGCTGGTACCCATGGCATCGGCTCTTGTCATGGAACCCAGGGCACGGCCGTAAGCGGCTGCCGTATCGATATAATTGATCCCCAGATCAATGGCCCGGTTCAACAGTTCCTCTGCCAGTTTTTCCTTGCCGGGTGTTTCAATGGCAGCCTGAGCACCCAGGCTGTATATCCCTACCTGGTATCCCGTTTTTCCAAGGGGTCGCAGGGGGAGTTTTCCTCTGGCGGATGATGAGGCAATGGACTGCCAGTTACCTGCATAGGGTGCCAGTCCGAGCATCACACCGGAAGCAATGATCTTCCGGAGAAATTCACGGCGGGAAGCTTTGTTTTTCTGTTTCATGGTCGTTGTTTTGATGAAGAACCTCAATATAAATATACAAAAAAACAAAGTACCTAATATATAGAAATATTTACATTTGTAAATGACGATGAGGCCTTTGGCCCCTTGGTAACACCTGCGGGGGCCCGCGACCCCCTCCCGGTGCTTAAGGATAAAACCTATAAGTCGCTCTCTGGAAAGGTTCTTGAGCTTCTTTTCCAGCCTCATGGCTTCTGCTTTGGTGCTTTTGCTTGTTGCCCATACAATTATCCAGGGACGGCCATGCAG
>DQWH01000039.1 GCA_011042635.1 Bacteroidota bacterium
ATCAACAGCCTGCACGAAGGAGGCAGAGGTACTGACCGGGTGACGGATATGCTGGTCGATTCTCTCGGTAACTGTTGGTATACGGGATATTTTGAACGCGAATTCAACGATCAGGCCGGCGGTGGAGGAAAGAATTTTTTTCTGGCCATCCGGAACAGAACCGGTGAGTTGATAAATGCCATTACGGCAGCAGGTCCTTTCGATGAGGCAGGTGTCGCCCTGGCCCTGGAACCACCCCAAACAGTATATCTTACCCTGTATGCCGAGGGGAACTGCACCCTGCTGGGCCGATTGTTCACACCGGGCGGTAAGAACAGGAATATTCTTTTTGCCAAATTCGCAGGAACAGACTCCCTTTGCTGGATGAAGGAAGTGGGGGGCAGGGAGGATGAGACCCTATACAGCCTGAATGCAGGGCCAAAGGGGGAAGTATTCCTTTGCGGCACTTTTTCCGGAAACATGCAGATTGAAGATAAGTCAGTGGTTGCAGAAGAAGAACCATCCCTGTTTCTTACCCGTTTTTTCGATCCGTGCCAGAGAAGAGAACTGGAGCTTGGACCTGACCGTATTCTCTGCAGGGGGAATACCCTCACCCTGGCAGCAGAAGAAGGCTTTGCCATATACGACTGGAATAACGGCGCGTATGACCGGAATGAATGGACCATTGAAGAACCCGGAAAATATTTTCTCAGAACCGTATGCCCTTACGGCTGTGTTTTCCACGACACAATTATTGTAAAAGAAGGCTGGGTGGATGCAACCCCAACCATTACCGATGAAACCATTCCGCCCGGTCAGAACGGTTCCGTTTGCATCACTCCCGAAGGTAATTTTCCACCATGGAGCTATATGTGGTCAACCGGCGACACCACACCGTGTGTGTATCAATTGGAAGCAGGGATTTACCAGGTAACCGTGACCGACAGTGCAGAATGCGAAACCTCCCTTACCATAGAAGTGGGATCGTCCACAGCCGATGGAATGCGGCTTCATGCAGACCCGAACCCGTTTTTCGATCTCACCACAGTTTCTTACAGCATTCCATCGGAAGAAACGGTTGAGCTGGTCCTGTATGATGCTCACGGCACGCTCCGAAAAATTCTATACCATGGAAAAAGATTGCCGGGAACCTATACCCTGGAAACTGACAGGGAAAATCTTCCTCCCGGCGTATATTTCATACGGCTGAAGGCAGGCAACAGAATCCTTTCCCGTAAAATCATGATCACCGGAACCCCATGAAAAAACGGTTGAAAATTTTTCTTACTTTTTTTCCTCTAATCGTAGCCGTTACCTTCCGGGAAATAACGGCCCAGCAGGTATTCCCTCAAATCGACAAAATCATTCCTCCCTCGCCAACGGCTTCGGGACTGGGAAAATTCGGTAAAATACCGGCAGGAACCTATACGGGAATCCCACAGATCCAGATTCCTCTGTACACCGTTCCCGGTAAAAAATTGTCGCTTCCCATTACCCTGTCCTATCATGCATCAGGAATCAAAGTAGACGACATTGCCAGCTGGGTCGGCCTCGGCTGGTCGTTCCATGCGGGAGGAAGCATTATCAGAACAGTGGTGGGCCTTCCGGACGATGAGCCCGGCGGATACCTCTATGTAACAACCCACCAATTCCCGGAAGCACAATCAGAACCGTATGCCGGGCTTCAACCCCTTCAATTTGATGATGAATTCGATAAATACAATTATCTGTACCAGCTGGCAAACGGTCACATCGACGGAGATCCCGATATATACTCCTTTCACTTTGGCGGTTACAGCGGCAGGTTTTTCATTGACAAAAATTTCAAGGTCAGGGTAGTACCACATCAGAATCTGAAAGTAACCATCACCAGAAATACGGCTGGGAACATCGACTCATGGGAAATCATTGATGAAAACGGCAACCTGTTCAGATTCGGGGATAATGATGACTACAGGGAATACAATTTTGTTTTGAGCGACCATGGAAATATCGTATCGAAACATGTTTCTGCCTGGCACCTCAGCAAAATGGAATCCCCCAATCAGGAGGACGAATACCGCTTCAGCTACAGCGATCATTACTCCGTTCACAGCTATCCGGTACCGGTAAAAATGGAAGGATTCCTGCCGCCGCTGGAAGATCTCAGGCGTGTAAAAAAGATAGGCCACAGGGAAAAACACCTGTCCGGGATCCTGTTCCGTGAAGGAAGGCTGGAATTCACACTGGATACCCTGTACGGATATCCGGGAGGGTATACCACCGTGCTGAAAGAAATCAGCCTGTCAGACATGAACGGGATATGCAAAAAAAGATTCCGTTTCAACTACAGCTTTTTCCCGGCTTTTGGCTGTGAATCGGCCGGTGATTATCTGCCGCCGTGCAAAAGGCCCCGCCTGGACAAGGTAACCGAATTTTCGGCGGATATGACAGAACACAGGCCCCCCTGGTGGTTCTTCTATGAAGATACCCCTCTTCCCCCCAGAGGATCCTATGCACAGGACCTGTGGGGCTATTACAACGGAAAAGCGAATGCCCATCCCGTACCCCAGACCGTGGTAAGAAACTTCCAGAATCCTGAAGGAGTTCCTGATCCCATACCAGAAAACGGAAGAATAGAGATCAGCCATCTGAAACGTGTCAATTTGAACCTTCTGTTTGTGCCTGAAACCGAATGGACCGTTCCCGGTGCAAACCGGGAACCGGACTTGAAATACGCCAAAGCGGGTATGATCAGGAAAATAGTCTATCCCACGGGAGCCAGTACGGAATTTGAATTTGAACTGCATGATTACGGGTATCTTTCGGGAATCTCAAAAAGAAAAATGCTGGTTACGCGCGCCATAGCAACAGAAAATTATCTGCCATACGTTACTGAATCCCGGAATATGATAATCGAATTTCCGCAAATTATCACAATACAACCTTTTATCGGAATAGAGGCCAATACACCGAAAGACTCTGCCAACCTGGAACCGGACTCTGATTCCGGTATCACCATCGAAAAATACAACCTGCAACCGGATGCACCCCCCGACATCATCTATCACATGGATTACCAGGCAGCCAGTCAGTTGCCCGACCAGGGAAACGGAGGAACGGAATTGTTCCTTGAACCCGGGAAATACAAGATCCATTGCAGGGCATATCTGTATGACCACGTATTCGCTGTTATTCGTTACCACGAAGGTGATCCTTTCTATGATACCTATACCGTATTCAAACGGGAGGTGAAAGATACCACTGTCAAAGCAGGCGAGAGGGTCTGGCCCGACGACAGGTCGGAATATGTCTCCACCCTGTTCACCCTGACAGAGAAAGACCGGCAAAGGGTACAGGTCAATTATTACATGTATTCCAATGTCTGGAATCCGAATAATGTGAGCCAGACCGCACTGGACCCGAAAATAAGCTACTGCAGGCTGAGTAATTATTACACAGGACAGGTATTCTTTGAAAAATATTTCATCGACATTTTTCCCGATGAACCGGTATTATACCGGGATCCGCATTACTGGTTCAAACAGGGCTCGGCAGAAATGCTCCTCCCGCCCGGCACGTATCAGCTGGAATACATGCCCAGAATACCCGAGGAATGCGGAATGCTGAGTGTCACATACGGGAAATTCGTCAAAAACCATTATGCCCTGCCCGCAGGAGGACTACGGGTTAAATCCATTACCGATCTGGATAATGCCGGCGACACCCTGGGATACAGAGAATACAGTTATTCTTCGGCTAAAGGCGGATCGACATTCTCAAGCGGAGTGTTGATGGGAATGCCCGGATTCGTTGATCTGGATGAATACCAGCTGTATGATGTGAGTAACGTCCAGTTCGGCATAGATCGCTTCCCCCTGACCCTTTTTTCAGATCCCTGCAATACCCTGTCCACTACCCAGGGAGGCCATATCGGCTACCGGAGGGTGGAAGAAATCCTGCCCGACAGCGGGCGAACGGTATATCAGTATACCACTGCAGTGGAATACCCCGATATTTCCACCGGCGGGTTCCCTTTCCCTCCTGTTACTTCATTCGACTGGAAAAGGGGTCTGTTAACGGAAAAAACAGTATTTGACAGGAACGGAAACAGGCGATTATCGGAAATCATTACCTACAATGGCCTGGATAACGACCCAAACAGAAGGTTTCAATATGCCCGCCGGGCCGTTTACCGGAAACCCGGTCAGTATTATCCGGTGTACCGCACCTACATAGTAGGAACGGGCTGGAACCACCCGGTTGAAAAAGTATCATACTACTGGAAGCCGGGCCAGGAGAACTCTTATACTGTGAGGGAGCAGTATGCATATGATCCCGGTCATCTGCAGCTGAAACAGGTAACCACCAGCAACAGTGACAGCACAGTCACACAGATCAGATATACCTACCCGGATGATCTGGAAAATCCTCCGGAAACCATACAGAAACTGAAGGAAAAACACATGGTCAACTCACTCGTGGAAAGGGAGGTCCGGGTGAATGATATTCATGTCGACGGTGAGAGAATTCATTATGGCCTCTTCCGGCAAGGTGAACAGGTTTTACCTGTCAAACTGGAAAAATGGAAGGGTGACCGCTACGAAGAACAGATCACGATCAGCCGGTACGATGATTACGGGAATATCCGGGAGTATACGCCGGCCGGAGGCGCCACACAGAGCATCGAATGGGATCCCCGGGGAATTTATCCACTGTGGGAAGCCGACAATGCCGGTTACCATTCCGATATCGCTCTTTATCCGGATGACGCAATGATTACCCGGTATACCTATGAGTTACTCACAGGGATTTCCTCTGTAACAGATCCGAACGGGATAACCACCAGCTACCGTTATGACGGACTTGGCCGGCTGGACCATATTCTCGATTTTGAAGGAAACGTACTGCAACGTTATCAGTATCATTATAAAGGATATCTGGGAGACACCCTCACAGGTAACGGACCTGAGCTTTCTGTTCCCTATGCACCGGAACCCGATACGGCCTGGGCCTCCTCATACACCGTGAATTATACCTGTCCTGTTCAGCTGTTTGTTTCCGGTCCTCCACTGCCATCGGGAAATTTATGGGCCTGGTATGAAGGAGGCTGCGGACATACCCCGGCAGGTACGGGCGAAAGCATTACGGTCACCCCCCCGGTCTCTTCTGCATATTATGTAAGGGGCGAAAGCCCGGTCAATCTTACCCCCTGTAAGGAAGTCAGTGTATCGGTTCAGGAAAATTTCATTCAACCCTACCCGTATCAGGTGGAAGTACCTTATACCGGCTCTCCGGCCAACGACATCCACATTTCTCTGATCTATTCCGGATGCGAACCCCTGGGCGCACATGTTGCCGCAGACTGGATCAACATACTGGAATGTACAAATGATCACCTGATCATTGCTGTGGATGAAAACCTGTCCGACCGGATCCGTATGGAGAATATCGTGGTCACAGGCGGAGGTACAACGCTGATGATCCCGGTAAGCCAGGAAGGAACACCCCCGCCACCCGAACTGAGCTTACTGATAGAACCGGCAGTAATAACAGAAGGCACTTCGCTAACGATCACCGCAACAGTGGATCATGGGACCACTCCGTATTCCTTTCTGTGGGAAAAGAAACTTTCCGGCGAAACAATTTTCAGCCCTATAAGAGAAATCCATAACCTCAGTGAACCTTCGGATATCCTCCTGATGACCGCACCGGAACATGATTTTACCATCCGGTGTACGGTAACTACAGGTGGAAAAACTGCCATCTGTGAAAGAAAGATAGTGGTTATGAATTAATCATTACCGGAAAGTCTCTGTGCCCTCTACCTTCGATTTGCTTCGTCGGATAGATCTGCACATTCTTTGCGGGCCCTGTCTGCCCTGCCTGGAATATATCAGGCAGGCGGCAGGAATACATTGAGAACAATAGTATATACCTCTGTTTACCACTCCTTTGCACTCTTTGTGATTCCCTTTGGGTCCTTTGTGGTTAAATTATTCCTGACTTTTTAGACAACTTCCGTCACGGGTTCTGGAGTAAAAAAGTGGATGGCGGGATGGATTATTCCCGATAATCAATTTCCGGTAAAGACTTGCGAAATAGAGGATGTGTATCGGGTGTGGAAATATCCGGAAACAGGGACCTGCCTGAGCATACCTCCAAATGGAACACGGCTGTGGACCGGGATATACCCGGTGCTGAAACCGTCCGTCTCAGCCAATGGTTCCTGCCTGTAATATAGCCCGGATTTATTAACTTGCGGGAACAAACCATCAAAACCACGCTGTTATGAGATCAACCTGTATGGCAGGCCTGTTGTTTTCCGTCATACTGTTTCTTCCTTCCTGTTCGCAAAAACAGGAACCGGGTAATACAGAGGATGCCAGAACCATTCTGTATGCCGAATTCATGCACGAGGTGAACTCCTTTTCTCCCGTGCTGACTACCGAACGCGATTTTAAAGCCGACCACCTGTTTTTTGGTGAAGATGTGGTGGCTTCGGCCACCGACGAAAAAAAGCAACTGGCCGGTTTTCTGAAAGCCGTGGATAAGCACGGAAGAGGAATGATACATACCGTTCCCCTGGTCCAGGCCAAATCCATGTCGGGCGGGCCCATCGACAGTTCTTTTTACTTTATGATAAAGGAAACGATTCTTTCCGGGGTCAGGGAACAGGAAAAGGTGGACGGGATCTACCTCTCTCTGCACGGAGCTATGGGCGTGGAAGGCATGTTCGACCCGGAAGGGGACCTGCTGCAGGAACTACGTACCCTGGTGGGAGATGATGTCCCCATAGCCGCCAGCTTCGACCTGCACGCCAACATCACCCGCCGCCGGGAACAGGCGGCCGATATTCTGATAGGTTACCATACCAACCCCCACCGCGATCATTTCGATACCGGATACCGTACCGGCAGCCTGCTGATCCGCACCGTACTGGATGAGATCGATCCGGTAATGACGGTAAACAAAATGCGCCTGCTCAAAGGAGGAGGTATGAACATCGATTTCCTGCCTCCCTTCCGGAAAATATTCCGAACCATGAAAAAAATGGAAAGGAAAAACGAGGTGCTGTCGGTTTCCTTTTTCCCGGTCCACCTCTGGATCGATGATCCCGAGCTGGGTTATTCCACTATCGCCTTAACCAACGGGAAACCGGAGCTGGCCCGGGAAATGGCAGACAGCATTGCCAGCATGGCCTGGGCTGTGCGCGATGTACCCCAGCCCGAAGGCAACAACCCGGAAGAAGCCATCGTGCTGGCTCGCAGGAAAAAGCTGGCACGCAAACTGGGCACCACCGTGTTCTGCGATGTTTCCGATGCCGTGGGCACCGGCACCCCCGGGGAAAGCACCTGGATACTCAAAGCCCTGCTGGAACACGGCAGCGACCTTACCTCATACCTCACCCTGCGCGATGAAGAAGCGGCCAACGAGGCCTGGAAATACGAAGTGGGTGATAAGGTAAGCCTGAGGGTGGGAGGCAAGATCGATACGGTATACAATGAAACCTTACCCTATTCAGGCATAATCATCAGGAAGGAAGAAACTTCTTTCGGAAAAACCCTGATCATCAAACACGACGGCATTCATCTGGTGCTTTCCGAACTGCCCATGGCTTCGCGTTATCCGTCCGAATTCAGGGACCTGGGACTGTCCCTCTGGAAAGCCGACATCGTCGTGGTAAAGAACCTGTTCCCCTTCCGCTACCGCTACCTTCTATATAACCGCAAGACCTTCAACATCAAAACCCCCGGACTGAGCAATATCGATCCGTTCGGGCTGAAATACAAACACATCCCGCAGCCCATATACCCCCTGGATACCATCGACACCTGGCGGCCAAATAATCTGACCGGAATCTGAACCTGTTCCGGGACTCCATGCAAAATCGAAATGGGGAATAACCTGTAAACAGGTATTCCTCTTTCATTTTTTTGCTCAGGGTATTGACAGGGATAAATAATTTTCTTATATTTACACATTCCTATTTAGGAATAATTATCATTTAATAATTATTATTATGTGTGAAAAGGAAGCCAGAAATACACTTATCAGGCACGGCCTGAAGGTTACCCCGCAGCGGCTGGCGGTTCTTGAAACCCTCAGGAATATGGACTCCCATCCCGCCACTGAGCATATTGCCGGTTTTATCAGAAAAAACTATCCGCACATTGCCACCGGAACAGTGTATAAAATACTGAACACTTTTGTTGAAAAAGGAATCGTGAAAAGGGTCACCTCCGACCGTGACATCATGCGTTTTGATGCCCGGACAGAACCGCATCATCATTTGTATTGCGCTCAATCGGAACAGATAGCCGATTATTTTGATGACGAACTGACCCGTATGCTGGAGGATTATTTTAAAAAGAAACAAATTCCGGGGTTCCGTCTGGAAGAGATCAGGCTTCAACTGGTAGGGAATTTTACGGACACCGGAACGGATAATAAGGAAGGGAATAATTCCCACCACCATGAATAGCAGACACAAACCATAATTATATAAACCAATAAAATCAAAACAACATGGAAACAACAACACAGGAAGCACAAACAAATGTTATGCCCCGTATCGGGGACCCGGCGCCGGCTTTCAAAGCCGTAACCACCCAGGGAGAGATCAATTTCCCGGAAGATTACAAAGGGAGCTGGGTTATCCTGTTCAGTCACCCGGCCGATTTCACCCCGGTGTGTACCTCGGAATTCATGACCTTTGCCACCATGGAAAAACAGTTCGAAGAAGCCAATTGCAAGCTGGTAGGGCTTTCCGTCGACGGACTTTACAGCCATATTGCCTGGCTTCGTACTATCAGGGAAAAGATCGAATACAAAGGCATGAAGGATGTGGAGGTGAAATTCCCCCTGATCGAGGACATCACCATGGAAGTGGCAAAAAAATACGGGATGATCATGCCCGGCGAAGCCAACACCAAAGCGGTAAGGGCCGTGTTTTTCATTGATCCCCAGGGGATCATCCGCACCATTATTTATTACCCCCTGAGCCTGGGACGTAATTTCGACGAACTGTACCGGGTGCTGATCGGTCTGCAAACGGCCGACAAGTTCGGGGTGGCCCTTCCGGCCGACTGGCGTCCGGGCGACGATGTGATCGTTCCCACCGCCGGATCCTGTGGTACCGCAAAGGAAAGAATGGAAAGCAAGGACGAGATGAAGTGCTACGACTGGTTCTTCTGCACCAAGCCTCTGGACAAGGACAAAGTACTGAAAACCGTGCTGAAGAAGTAGAGGAATATTCTGAGCAAGTGGAGAAAAAGCCCGGGAACCAATGTCCCTGTCATTTTTTCACTGCAAGAGGGTGCCGAACTTGCCGTCAGAACGGGTATGGCCTGCCGGTAATCAACCGGTTTTCATTACCAGTAAAACATCGTACCGTCTTCCTTCCTGCTTACAGGAAGCGAAGTCATGGAATAAGGATATTCCCCTGCCTTTTCCTCCTCAATATCAACACCGATTCCCCGCGTGTCATCAATGTACAGATAGCCCTTCTCAAAATGGTAATTGATCCGGAATACCTCGTTCACCAGGTCCTCGTGTACCATGTATTCCTGTATACCATAATTATTGATAGCCAGGCTAAAATGCAGGGCAGCCGCCATATTCACCGGAGACAGGTCGGTAGCTCCATGGATACCCGTCCGGATGTGGTAAAAGGAAACAAAGGTGGCCGCTTTCAGCAGATGCGTAATCCCTGCCCCATGTACCAGCTGCATGCGGATGTAATCGATGAGCTGTTCCGTAACCAGAATGGTAAAATCGTATACAGTACTGAATACCTCTCCGATCGCAAGCGGGGTTGTGGAATGCATTCTGATCAGGCGGAGGCTTTCCTGCAATCCGGCCGCTGACATGGTCTTCCAGCCAGAACAGGTGACTGGGTTCCCCTTCTTTTCCCGGCCGGGCAACTTCCATGGGGCTGCACCGGTGATGCACATCGTGCAACAAGTGTATCTCATTCCCGAAGGTTTCCCTTAGTTTCTCAAAAAGTCGGGGGATATAATCCAGGTACTTTCAGGTGCTCCTTTGCTCCTCAAACGGGATACCCTTCCCGGCCGGCTCATACCGTTTCTCTTCCTTCTGTTACGCCGTAGGCATGAGGCACTCCAGGAATTCCCGATTGCACCCTGACAACCAGGCACCCCTCATCAATCAGCTTTCCCGTTCTTTCAATGCTCTCGTTCATTTCTTTTCCAGAGGCATG
>DQWH01000097.1 GCA_011042635.1 Bacteroidota bacterium
ACCTGGTAATGATCTGCAACGCGGAAGGCAGGGTGGAATATGCCAACCGGGCCCTGAAGGAGAGCCTGGGGGAAGAGATCACCGGCAGGAATTGTTATGCAGCCCTGTACGGTTTTAACAAACCCTGTGCATGGTGCCGGAAAGATAAAAAGGAGCTCAGAAATGGGGAAATCCGGCTTCCGCATAACGGCCGGCACTACCAGTGGTCGTCAACCCCTATTGAACTGGCCGGGGGCCATACCAGCCGGCTTAACGTTTTCAGGGATGTGACCGATCTTATTAAAGCCCGTGAAGAGATCAGGGCTTCGGAAGAAAAATACAGGATCCTTACCGAAACTTCAAATAATCTCATCTGGCAGGCGGACAGAGACCTGAACATAACCTACCTGAGCCCCTCGGTGGAAAAAATATTCGGATACAAACCGGAAGAGCTTACCGGGAAAAACGTTACGGACATCCTTGCCGGTGAAGAGATTAAGAAACTCAGGACGATTTCTGAGGAAATTACTTCCTCATCCGGAGAGCCTGCCGTTATGAATTTTGAAGTGACTTTAGCCAACCGGCCGGGGAAACGGATCCCCATGGAAGTGTATGCCCGAGCCCTGTTCGGGGATGACGGTCAGATCGTTGGCTTCCAGGGGACAGGCTGTGATATCACCGACAGGAAAAAGGCCGAGAAAGCCGAGCAGATAAATCTTGACCGGTTGCAAAGCCTGTTGAAGATCACGGAAATGAAAAGCGCCTCTGCTTTCGATATACTGGATGCCACCCTGGAAGAAGCCGTGCGTCTGACTGAGAGCAAAATGGGGTATATCTGCCTGTACGAT
Organism: Bacteroidota bacterium; assembly: GCA_011042635.1. Lineage (GTDB taxonomy): Bacteria > Bacteroidota > Bacteroidia > Bacteroidales > VadinHA17 > HyVt-105. The sequence goes on from DQWH01000097.1 coordinate 828, forward strand.
GAGCAAAAAAAGGAATTTACCCTGAATTCCTGGTCGAAAGATGTCATGCAACAGTGCACCGTAATGAAGAAGAAAACCCGGTATCATCTCGAAAAAACCGGGTTGTGGGGAGAGGCGGTGCGCCAGCGAAGACCGGTCATTACCAATGACTATAAAGCCGCCAATCCGCTGAAAAAGGGGACACCGGAGGGGCATGTCCCGATGGTAAGGCACATGAACCTGCCGGTGTTTTGGGATGACCGTATTGTTGCGGTAGTGGGGGTGGCCAACAAAGAAACCGATTATGACGAGGCCGATGTGGTACTGCTTCAACTGCTGATGGACACAGTATGGAAAATGAAAGAACGGAAGGTGCAGGAGGAGGAACTGAAGCAGACCAAAAAATGGTCCGAGGAAAGTAAACGGCTGAAAACCCGCTTCCTGGCTAACATGTCGCATGAGCTCCGCACACCGCTGAATGCCATCATGGGATTTTCAGCATTAATGAAAGAAGCCCGGTCGCAGGATGAGATGCTGGAATTTGCCGGGATCATATACCAGAGCGGGGAGAAACTGCTGGAACTGATCGACAATCTTTTCTTTCTGTCGGCCTATGAAAGCGGAAACCTGGAAGTGAACCCGGTTGATTTCAACGCGGCCGATTTGTTAAGGGAAATTGCCAGGGAACAAAAACTGGTCCGGGAAAAGGAAAAAGAAGGCAGGGTCAGCCTGTTCCTCGACATACCGGCTGAGGTGGAGGATGCCGTAATGTGCCAGGACCTGCCCAAATTACGGCTGGTGTTGGTACAGCTGGTAAAAAACGGTTTTATTTTCACCTGCGAAGGCTATGTGAAATTGTCACTGGAACGGAAAGATCCGGAAACCCTCCTGTTTCGTGTGGAGGATACCGGTATCGGCATCCGGCCTGAAAAGCAGGAGATCATTTTTGAGAAATTCCGGCAGACCGACGAGTCCAATACCCGGATGTTCGATGGTACCGGCATGGGGCTTTACATTGCCCGGAGCCTGGTGGAAATGATGGGTGGTAAAATTAATGTGGAATCCGTTCCCGGTGAAGGTTCTGTGTTTACCGTTCAATTGCCGGTTCGTTATGACCAGGCCGGGGAAGAAAAGGTAGTTGCGAAATCGACCTCTGTACAGGAAAAACCGACCATCCTGGTAGTGGACGACGAAGCCGATAATGCCGCATTGCTGGAGATCCTGTTGCGCAGGGAGGGTGTCGATGTGGAGGTGGCTGCGAACGGAAAAGAAGCAGTTGAAAAAGTGCGGAACGGCCGGCGTTTCCATATGGTGCTAATGGACCTGAAAATGCCTGTGATGGACGGGCTTGAAGCTACGCGGCGCATCAAGGAAACACATCCCGACATTCCGGTCATTGCGCAGTCGGCTTTTGTGGCTTCCGAAGAAAAAAAGGAGGCCAGGGAAGCAGGATGTGATGCATTTCTAATCAAGCCGATTAACCCGGAAGCACTCAAAAAGCTGATGAATGTATTTGGCATGAGGGGGAATTAGTCATAAAATAAATCAGAGTATCTTATGAAAAGAAGCTGGATATGGTGGATTACTTTACTGGCCGTTGCTTTTATCTGGCTGGCCCATTCGCTGATACAGGCCCTGCTGGTGGAAAGCATAACCCTGGGGCAGTCTCTTGCGCTGAAAGTCCCTGCCGACGATATGGTGTTCCGGTTGTTCATTGTATTGCTGGTGGCCCTGCTTGGAGTGAGAACCTACCGCTTGCCCCGTTATTTAAGCAAATTTTCCGGCGCGGAGCTGCCTTTTCCCGATAGACGATCCGGAAACCTGAACCCGGCTACCCGAACGCGTATTTCACGGTTCGTGCATGAAGTACGTACCCAGCTGAACAACATTGTGGGTTTTTCCCAGTTGCTTGATAAAAAACCGCTCAGCGACAAGGACAGGAGCCGGTATCTTCAATACATCGAAACCAGTAAACGGGCCATGGGGCGGGCTGTAGACGAATTGTATGCTTACCAGCGGGCCCAGACCGCCAGGCAAAAAACACCGGAGCTTGCAGATATCTTTCCACCGGATAAGTGGAAAGGGAGAACCATCCTGGTGGCAGACGATGTGAAAGCCAATTACTTGTTGCTCAATCTGGCCCTGCAACGTTCCGGAGCCGAGGTTCTCTGGGCCAGGAACGGAAAAGAAGCCGTAGACCTTTTCAGGGAAACGGAACAGGTAGATCTGGTGCTGATGGATATCCTGATGCCCGAGATGGACGGGTTCGAAGCCACCCGTAAGATCAAGGAAATTAATCCGGAAGTTCCCGTTGTGGCACAGACCGCTTATTCATATGATGAAATGGCGGTGAATTACGGTGCGGCTCCATTCGACGGATACCTGATCAAACCCATCTGGCACGTGGACCTGTATCATAAATGTTCACGGTTTCTTGAAAAAGGATAATTTCTGTAAGCAGTTGCGAAATGACCCTGGCAGGGGAATATACATCATGCTGAGTTTAAAACACATATTCCGCTTCATTCTGTGGCTGGCCCCGGGGGTTTTTGCTCTTTCTGCCGGGGCTCAAGACGATGTGCGGACCTTCAGGAGGATATTCAACGAGGCCGAATCGGTGATGCTTTACCTGCATGATCATGAAAAAGCCCTGCCGCTGTACCTGATCCTGAATGATATGGATAAAGAAAATGCCCATATCATGTATAAGATAGGGCTGTGCTACCTGAACATACCGGGAAAGAAAAGCGAAGCTATTCACTGGTTCCGGAAGGCCACAGAAAACATTAGCAATAATTTCGTGCCGGTGCATGATGAACGAAAAGCCCCGCCCGAAGCATGGTTCTACCTGGCCAGGGCTTATCATGTAACAAGCCGGCTGGAAAAGGCTATTGAAACGTATCAGGTGTATGCCGATGAAGCGGGCCTGTCGGAATATTACGATATGGCATATGTACGGCAACAGGTGGAAGGTTGCCGGCTGGCACTGGAAATGCAAAATGATCCGGTTCCTGTGAGGGAAACTCTGTTACCCGAAACTGTCAATGCCTTTACGGAAAATTTCAATCCCGCCCTCTCGGGTGACGGCAAGCACCTGGTATACACGGCACGAAGCGGGGACGAGAACCGCATAATATATTCCCAAAGAAAGGGAGGAAAGTGGGAAGAAGGGATGGATATTACCCCGGAGTTGGGGGACCCGGGGATGATGGTAACTTCTTCCCTTTCTTTTTACGGGGATAAACTGGTGATTTTTCGGGATGATGGAGGCAGGGCCGATCTGTATGTCAGCTGCCGGAACGGAGATCACTGGAGCCCCCTGGAGAAAATGAACCGGAATATCAATACCCGCTACTGGGAAGGCAACGGTTGCTTTTCACCCGACGGGAATACCTTCGTTTTTTCAAGCAACAGGAAAGGTACGCTGGGGGGGCTCGATTTGTATTATACTGAAAAGGATGAAAAGGGTGAATGGGGGCCAGCCCGTTCTCTCGGCAAAACCGTCAATACTTCTTTGATGGACGACGCTCCTTATTTTTCAGCCGACGGGAACCGGCTGTATTTCAGTTCTCAGGGTCATCATGCCATAGGCGGGTACGATCTGTTTTTTACCGAACGCACCCAGAACGGGAACTGGGGCCGGCCGGTGAATCTGGGTTATCCGGTGAATACCACCGACGATGACCTGTTCATTGCTCCGGCAGGGGAAGGTGATACGGCTCTCTATGCACGTTTTACCGGAGAAGACATAGTGCGGAAAGGGATATACCGGATCATTCTGAGGGCTGATGAACCGGCTTCTACCCTGCAGCTTGTGGGAGAATTGCGACTGGCCGGCGGTAGAAGGGAAAACACATCGGAATGGTCGGTGGAAGTGAGCGATACCCTTACAGGGGAAACCGTGGCGAAAGTGTATCCCGATACGGCTACTGGTAGCTTTTCTCTTGATTTGTCTCCGGGAGTGTACCGGGTGGTTTTCCGGGCACCGGGGTATGCCACCAGCCAACAGATCCTGGCAGTTAGAGGAGATATCGGCTCCCGCACATTGATTATGAATACAACCCTGTATCCCGGCGGTAGCTTCAGGGGAATACCGCCTTCTCCATAATACGTATTTTGATTTCAATGAACACAGAATCAATATCCGGGAAAAAAGGGAACTCGACCGGATTGCCGCCATCCTGCTGGAATATCCGGAACTGAAATTCGAACCGGCCGGTTTTGCCGATCCGCAGGGGAATACCAGGTATAACCTGAAACTCAGCGACTGCCGGGCGCAGGCTGTGGCCGGATACCCGGTAAGCCGGGGGGGTGGACCCGGAAAGAATGATCGCCAGGGGAGTGGGGGAAATTGCGGCGGCGCCCGCTCCTGCCCCAGGATATGAAAGTTTGCAAAAAGACGCGAATGCCCTGATGAGAAGGGCGGAGGTAAGAGTCCTCGGAACAGGGGAAGACCGGGAAATTCCGGAAGAAATTTCCATTCCCGGGTATCTGCGGGGACCGCATGCCCTCAGGTATTCTGTGATCGTGATCCGTGTGGACGAACCCCTTCCCCCGGATTATTTCAGTCGTTTTTCTATGGATGAACTCAGGTATGTCAGGGAACTGAAAATGAAAGACGGATATATTTATACCCTGGGCAGTTATGCGGAGAAACCCCGGGCAATCAGGACTCTCGGTGAATTATTCCGGCTCGGGTTTGCCGAGGCAGTAGTGGTGGATCAGCACGAGCTGGAAGAAATGGTGCTGGATGCTTTGGTACACGAAAGTCTTCTGGGCCGCCCGACCATGATCACCGAAATCCCCTGGTACACCATACAGATCTATGCTTTGAAAAATACTCCTCATGAAAATGCCTTCCGCGGTCTGGACAACATCATGGTTTTCCACGGGAACGACGGGTTCTCCCGGTATACCACAGGAAAATACCAGGGATATCTGAAAGCAAGGGAAGCACTGGAAATGATTCACAAAAAGGGATACCCCGAAGCATTTGTTCGTTTGCTCGAACCGCTGTACAGGGGTCGGAACGATGACCTGCCATAAACCATCCCTGTTCTGCACAATGGTCCTGCCGGGAATGGTCAGAGCATCCGGGTCTTTTTGGATGAAAATTCCTGCCGGTAGGCTTCTTCATCTCCATAGGGAATGAATTCCCTGTGATGCGCCGGGGTCACAAATCCTTCCTTTTTCCCGTGTCGTATCCCGCACCAGTATTTTTCCGTTTCTCCAATGATTTTTACCCAGTACTGCAGGATGCCGTTGGCATATCCACAATATATACAGTTGAGTTTCTGCATGATGTTGAGATATTGCAGCCGGTGCCGGTCGATCAGTACATACCGGCTTCGTTTTACCGTGGGTATCCCGTATATGGGAAAGGAAACCCGGTGGTACAGCTCGATCCAGAAATCGAGCAGCAAAAACGGGATCACCGCAGGGTATATGAAAGGCAGTACGATCAGGTGCTTCAGAAACCGGTGAGGGGTCTTCAGGTATTTCATGCGCAACAGGGTTTGTCTTTTCGGAATAAATCTAACCACAAGTTTTCAGATCCCCAATTACCCCTGTCAGCATAAGGTGATTTGCATAAAAGACGAACTTGAGGTAGTTTTATCAGGATCAATGATTTTTGCGGACGACCGGCCTGAATGCGTTTTTTTTATGCTGTTAAATATCTTAATCTTTCATCATGACTTTCTTACTTCGTCTGAGCCTTATTCTGTTCCCCATGGTTTCATGCACGGCACAAACTGACACGGCCTGGGGAAAACTTCACCTGCGATCGGTGACGGGACTGCATGCCTCCAGCTCCGAACTTGAACAGCCCGACCCCTTCGACGCCCCGGGACCTTACGGGGCCCATCATCTCCTGGATCAGGATCTTTCCACCGCCTGGTCGGAAGGGATGGAAGGACCCGGCCTGGGTGAACATGTGTACCTGGCGGTGGGCGATGTCTTTCCGGAAAAACTTCATATCGCCAACGGCTACCAGAAATCCCCCGGGGTGTTCGAAGCGAACAACCGGGTGAAAACGCTTCATGTACGTCTTTATGCCGGTTTTATGATCCCGGGCGAAGCGACCGAGGTGGAAACGGTGGTCAGGGTGCGGCCTTTTCCGCAAACCCATGTCATTTCCCTGGCCGATCAAACCGGCGTTCAGGAGTTTTCCCTTCCCTTCCGGAAAGAAAAAGCGGCTGCTTTTGTGCAGGAATGCCGCGTGGACTTTCTGTCTGAGTTTGCTTCTGAACTGGAAACAGTGGCCGCCTTTTCTCCTACGGGGGAAATTCAGCCGGAATTTCACTGGATTGTGCAACTGGAGATAAAAGAAATCTACCCGGGCACCCGCTGGGACGATACCTGCCTGTCGGAAGTTTGGGCTGAAGAGGAAGGCCAGGCCGGCAAGCCACTGAAAATAAACGAAGTGCGGGAGGTATATGCCTCGGATGACGGAAATTTTATTTATGTGAAAACCAACCTGCCGGAACAGGTCATCCTGGTCGACCGTTCTGTGGAGGAAACCGGCATGGGCCTTCCTGAGGGGCAGAGCCTGGCCCTGGCCCTGATGGATGTGAGCCCTGACAGGAAATGGGCACTGGTGAATTTCATGATAGGTCAGGAAGCCGGAGGCCGGGTGGAGGAAACATCCCGCCTGTATTATGTGCCGGCCCTTCGGTGGGTTAAGCCGGAAGCCTGTGGGAATCCCATGGGGTTATACGGGTTCGAAGAGAAAGACGGGAGAACGTTTCTTATCACCGATAAAGGAGAGACCAATCTGAACTTGCTCAGGGAGCAACTGAACCTTTAAGCTGGTTCATCTGTTAACCCGTATAAACAGAACAGCATTATGGCAACGATTACACTTAAGGGGAATCCCGTACATACCGCGGGAAACCTGCCGGAAACAGGGCAAAATGCCCCGGATTTTTGGCTCGTCAAATCGGACATGAGCGAACTTCGTCTTTCTGAACTAAAGGGGAAACGGGTCATACTGAATATTTTTCCCAGCCTCGATACCGATGTTTGTGCGGCATCGGTCAGGAAATTCAACGAAAAAGCCGTCGGACTCGACAACACGGTAGTGCTGGCCATTTCAAATGACCTGCCTTTTGCCATGGGCCGTTTTTGCAGCGCCGAAGGCATCGACCGGGTGATCACCCTTTCGGCTTTCCGTAACCCATCCTTCGGAAAGGAATATGGGGTGGAGATCACCGACGGGCCTTTTGCCGGCCTGCTGGCCCGCAGCGTGCTGGTACTTGATGAACAGGGGAAAGTGATCCATTCCCAGCTCGTTCCAGAGATAGCGCAGGAACCCGATTATGAGGCCGCCCTGTCGGTGTTGTAATGGGCATTAAATGAGAATATTTAAAGACAGACCGTTTTGCCGGTACAGATCATACCGGCGGAACGGTTATTTTTTTCCTGTTGATCAGGCCTTACAGAGCTTTCGTCAATTCTTCCGGAAAATCACTTGAAAATTACCGGGTGTTTTACGAAATTTAAACAGCTATTCCCATTGATAACCTAAAACCAAAACCTATGAAAAAATCTCTACTCGTTTTTATCTTTTTGTTTTTCATCCTTTCCGCGTTTTCGCAGTCCGTTTTTATCAATGAAATCCATTACGATAATGCCAGTGCGGATGCCAATGAAGGGGTGGAAATTGCCGGTCCGGCAGGGACTGACCTCACCGGCTGGCAACTGGTTCCCTACAACGGGAGTGGGGGGGCTTCCTATTCGATAACAGACCTTTCAGGGACCATCCCCGACCAGATGAACGGCTTTGGTACTCTGTGGTTTGCAATTTCCGGTTTGCAGAACGGATCTCCCGACGGCATTGCCCTGGTGGATCCCTCCAGCAATGTGGTGCTGTTCCTGAGCTATGAAGGGGTATTTACCGCTTCTGACGGACCTGCCAGCGGCATGGAAAGCACGGATATCGGTGTAAAACAGGAACCCGCCCCGGAAGTTGGGTATACCCTGCAATTGAGCGGTGAAGGTACTGAGTATACCGATTTTACCTGGGAAGGCCCGGTGGCTGAAACCCGGGGGGAAGTAAATCTTAACCAGTTTCTGGGGACAGACGAGGATCCTCCGGTCTGGACCGAAGGCTTTCCGGCTCTTCAGAATGTACTCGATACCCAGGGTGACCTGCACGTGAGCCTTAACGAACCTGGTACGGTGTACTATGTGGTGCTGGCCGACGGGGCAACGGCTCCTACATCTGAAGAAGTGAAAGCCGGTGTGGATTATGGAAGCGTGGAAGTGCTGGTTTCCGGCAGCATCGACGTGGCCGAAGCGGAAACAGAATACGTGGAGACCATTAAGGGAGCAACTCCAGAAACAGCGTATGATATTTATGTGGTGGCCGAAGACAAAGCTTCTGCACTTAATCTGCAGGCTACGCCTGTGCTACTGGAAGTAACTACCGGGCCGGAACGGGTTCTCACCATCGTTTCACCCCAGCCCGAGGATACCTATTACGTTGGGGATGAAATAACCTTTCAGTGGACGTCCGAGAATATTTCGAATGTCATGATCGGAGGATATGATTTTACCGGAGGAGAATACTTCTTCCTGGCAGATGAAACCACAGACGAACCCTACGTGATCGATGCCACCCTGGGGGAATTTGTCTTTACCATTCCCAATAATGCTTCCACCGACCTGATCGATATCCGCATTTTCGACGCAGCCGATACCACATTCTTTGATAAGGTGTATCCGGTATACCTGGTGGATGAGCTGCCCCCCGAACTCTACATGACCTATCCGGAAAACGGGGCAGTGGATGTGCCGCTGGATACGTATATA
>DQWH01000120.1 GCA_011042635.1 Bacteroidota bacterium
GAGGAACTTGATATTCGCTATGAATACCATGAGCATCCCCCTGCCCCAACTGTTGAAGCAGCACTGGAGCACTGGAAGGACCTGGATTCAACCCATTGCAAGAACCTGTTTTTCCGTAACCACAAGGGGAACCGGCATTACCTGGTGATCATCGACTACCGGCAGGTGCTCGACATCCACGACCTGGAAAAGCGGCTCAGGCAGGGGAAGCTGTCGTTTGCCTCGGAAAGGCGGCTGAAGAAATACCTAGGACTGACCCCCGGGTCGGTAACGCCCTTCGGCTTGATCAACGACCGGGAAAACCATGTGTATGTTTTTCTGGATGAGAACCTGCGGCAGGCCGAACGCATTTCCTTCCATCCCTGCATCAACACGGCGAGCCTGGTTCTTCCCATGGACGATTTCATCCGTTTTCTGGACCATACGGGCAACAAATGGGAGTTTACCCGGCTTTACAACAGCAGAGGGAAGAGAAGAATTGAGATACCCGCGGCCGGGGAATGATTACTCCGGAACCACCGCACCGTACCCTGTGTGAATTCTTTCTAAGAATTAGTGAAATTTTTACCTGCGGAACAAACCACCATACCTGTCGTTTCAGATTTATATACGTAGTATACTACGTAGCTATCTACATAGCTTTCTACGTAGCTTAAGTTCAAGAATTTAGTACAACATTTAATAAGTTGCACTATGAAAAAGTATTATCGATTTAGTCCCATTGAACGGGAAAAGATCTCAAAGGGATACAAAAGGGAATGAGCCACCGGTTGAATGCCGGAGTGCTTCGCCGGATATGTATATGCCGTGAAGCAAAATATGTAAAATGGGGTGTTTGTGTTGTTCAATTCGCAAAAATCCATAACTTTGCAGACCGTAAAATATGATTGCCCCGTGGTGTAATTGGCAACACGTCTGACTCTGGATCAGAAAAGTTCAGGTTCGAGCCCTGACGGGGCAACAAGCTAAAGAACACCGCAGCTGCAGGCTGCGGTATTTTTTTTGCCCCACCATGGAAGAAAGCTTGCTTTCAGCAGGATAGGGCGGCAAAAAAATTTGGCCCCATTGAGGTTGTTCTTTCGGTAGTATTACCCGATGCGACAGGCCCACGGCTCCGCCACCGGCAAAAGGCAGAGCCGTAGCTCCCCCTGACGGGGAAATCACCGAAAAAAGGGAGGGGACTTTTCAGACAGGAAGACGAAAAAGGCGTAGCGGGAACCTGCTGCCAGGCCGACCGGTTTAAAATGATCTTTTCAATTGTTCCCGTTCCCTTCCGCAAAAAAATAAAGTGTACAATATACACTAACAAGCAATCCTACGGCTGATAAGAGCAGGATAAGCAAATTATTATAATAAACGGACAAAATAGTATCAATACGGCGGGTGAAGTATGTTTAATTTTATAATGTTCACAAGCAGCTGCTATGCAGAACAGAGCTCCCAGGCAATATTCTTGTTCGGCATCTGTAATCCCCATCTATTTCCAGATTACACGGCATAGCCAGCCTGTTCCCGGAACGGTATCCGGTCACAGCCGACCGGTTCCGTGCGGAATTTCTGCTGAAATATTCATCCTAACCGTAACAAAAACCCAAACACTATGAAACAACTTTTTGTGATGATTCTCTTTTTCGTCAGTCTTGGCCTTTACGGCCAGCGACTGACGGTAACCGGAACGGTCACCGAGGAATCTACCGGTGAACCGATACCCGGTGTGGCTGTGGTTATCAAGGGAACTACCTATGGTACGACAACCGATAGCAATGGCCAATACTCCATTGAGGTCTCCGTGGATGATGTGCTTGTTTTTTCCTTCCTGGGCATGCAAACACGGGAAGTATCCGTTACATCCTCGAGAATAGATGTGACACTTGTTCCGGAGCTCATTGACCTGGAAGAAGTGGTGGTTACCGGATACGGCATCCAGAAGAAAGCATTGATCACGGGAGCCAACCAGAATGTAAAAGGGGAACAAATCGCAGAACTGAATACCGGAACGGCCATGGAAGCCCTGCAGGGGCTCACTCCCGGGGTAAGCATTACCCGGAACAACGGCCAGCCCGGTGCAGGCACCAAGGTGTACATCCGTGGGATGGGAACCATATACGACGCCGATCCCCTGTACATTGTCGACGGGGTTCCGGTAGGCAACATCGATTACCTGAACCCGTCGGACATTGAATCGGTCGACATTCTGAAAGATGCCGCTTCGGCTGCCATTTACGGGGCAAGGGCTGCAAACGGAGTGATCCTCGTTACCACCAACAGGGGGAAACGAGGCACCCGGCCTATGGTACGGTACGACACCTACTACGGACTGCAGAACATTTACCGGAACCTGACCCCGCTGACGGCTCAGGAGTACATGTATATCATGGACGAGGGCCGGGTAAACGACGGCCTGGAGCCCTACGACTGGGAAACCATGCTGAAAAACAACAGCTGGCTGAACAACAATTTCCCCGACAACCTGGGCACCCAGCTCGGTGAAGAGATCTGGGCCATGCTGCAGGACGGCTGGGAAGGCACCAACTGGATTAACGAGATCACCAAAAAGGATGCCCCCATGGTAAGCCATGCCCTGTCGGTCTCCGGAGGAACCAACAATGTGATCTACTCCCTGGGATTCTCCTACCTCGATCAGACGGGGATCATTGCCGGCGATCTGATCGATGCCGGCCTGAAGAGGATGACGGCCAGGATTAATACGGAATATATCCTGTACCGGGCCGACGACTATGACATTATCAAAGTGGGTGAAAATTTCACCTATACCAACAATGTGAACCGGTCGGTGGGAACAGGGAATATTTACTGGAACGACCTCCACGACGCCCTGGTTATCAACCCGCTGATGCCGGCTTACTGGGACAAATCGCCTGATCCTCATGGTTTTACACCCGTTCTTGAGGGAATATCGAACAACCAGACAAATCCGCTGGCCACCTGTTTTTACAGACACAATTACGGCTGGTACAAGGGGAACGACATCAAGGGAAATGTGTATGCTGAAATACAGCCTATCAATAATCTGGTGTTCAGGTCGGCGTTCGGTATTGATGCCTGGTTTGGAAGCGGCAGGTCATGGAGTCCCACGTACGGACTGGGAACACTTTACAGCAATCCCAAGGATGCCGTAAACCAGAACATGTATTTCGGGAATAACTGGACATGGACCAACACCCTGACCTACGACCTGCATTTGGGCGATCACAGGATCACCGCCCTGGTGGGGAACGAGATGTACAAAAACCAGATAAACCGGGAAGTGGGAGGCTGGATGGCCGATTCAAGGTTCCAGGATCCCGATTATGCTTATCTGAACAATGTGGATAAAAGCGATGTGAATTCTATCAGCACCTGGGGAGCCGACTGGGCTGCCGGAGGAGGCGGGATCATGTCGTATATCGGAAGGCTGCAGTATAACTTCAGGGAAAAGTACATCTTCACCGCCATCATGCGGGCCGATGGTTCTTCCAATTTTGCGGAAGGCAAAAGATGGGGGACCTTCCCCTCAGTGGCTGTGGGATGGGTAATTTCTGAAGAAGACTTCATGATTGGCACATCTGACTTCCTGAATTTTGCCAAGTTGAGGGCCAGCTGGGGGCAGAACGGAAATCAGTCGATCGATAATTTCATTTACAGTTCAACCATCAGGTACCTGAGCCCGGGATACTATTTCGGTGAATCCAAAACCGTTTCGCATCCCACAGCCTTACCTGCCCGCGTTACCAATCCTGATGTGACCTGGGAAACTTCGGAACAGCTCGATATCGGTATAGATGCCCGGTTGTTCAACCACCGCATGTCGCTCACTTTTGACTGGTACCGGAAAATGACGAGAGACTGGCTGGTGGTAGCGCCCATACTCGGAACGGCAGGAGCCGACGCCCCGTGGATCAACGGCGGAGATATCATGAACCGGGGATTTGAAGTGTCCGTTGGCTGGGATGACAGTTTCGGCGACCTAAACTACGGTATTTCTGTGATGGGAGCACACAACCACAACGAAATTACCCGGATCGCCAATGCCGACGGTATCATCCACGGACCCCCGCACGTATTGTCGCAGGGAACGGCAGCCATTTCGCGGTGCGAGGTGGGTTATCCCATCGGATATTTCTACGGTTTTGAAACGGACGGAATCCTGCAGAACCAGGATGATGTGGATGCCTACGTCACTCCGGAAGGTCTTCCCTATTTCAGTGACCAGCGGCCGGGTGACATCAAGTTTGTTGACCAGAACCTGGATGGGGTGATCGATGAAGAAGACAAGGTCATGATAGGCGATCCGAACCCCGACTTTGAACTGGGTATGCAACTGCATGCCGATTACAAAGGGATCTATGCCAGCGCTACCCTCACGGGCCGGTTCGGAATGCAGGTAGCCAGGTCATACCGTTCATTCGCCGACAATTTCGACCAGAACTATACCACCGATATTTTCAACCGCTGGCACGGGGAAGGAACGTCAAACCGGATCCCCCGCCTGAGTTCTTCTTCCCACAGGAACACAAACTTCATATCCGATATCTATATCTATGACGCCGATTACCTGAGGATCAGCAACCTCACGGTGGGATATATGCTGGACGACCTGCTCAGGGACTTCAACGCCATTTCAAGTGCCAAAGTGTATGTGGCTTTCAAAAACCTGCACACTTTCACAAAATATGACGGAATGGATCCTGAGGTGAGCTTCGGACATGATGTAAGCTGGGCTTCGGGGATAGACCTTGGTTTATACCCGCAGGCCAGAACGGTGATGTTCGGTTTAAGTGTTTCTTTTTAAAACAGAAAAAACAAACAACCCATGAAGAAACTTATATATATCATTTCTGTTACACTCCTGGTGGTCATAGCTGCCGGCTGTGAAGACTTTCTGGATACAAGAAACCTGTATGAGAAAAGTCTGGATAATTACTACGAAACACCCCAGGATATCAACGAAGCCATGGCAGGTGTATACCATGCTATGTACACCCCCGATGTGCTCAGTATGGAAGGGTTGGCCGCAAACCTCCTTTCGGATATGATGCTGGGAGGCGGAGGCCCCGATGACAAAACCGCAAAAAGGATTGATAATTTCACGGATCCCGAGGAAGATACGTATCACGACCTCTGGAAACAATCGTACAACGGTATCTACCGGGCCAACACCATTATTGAGAAAGTGCAGGATGCCGATTTCTCGGAACATTTTTATACCGAGGAAGAAGCCACCGAGTTCAAGAACCAGGCTCTGGGAGAGGCCTATTTCATGCGGGCTTTCTTCTATTTCAGACTGGGCAAATTTTTCGGCGGGGTGCCCCTGATCCTCTCCGTGGATGCACCAAGGGATGTCCCGAGAGCATCCTTCACGGAAACCTTCGCACAGATCGCATCCGATCTGGTCATGGCCATTGAAACCATGCCCGATAAACCGATCACAGAGATCCCGCTCGAGCGGTACGGTCATGCAACAAAATGGGTAGCTGAAGGTTACCTGGGAAGAGTATACCTTTTCTATACCGGCTATATGACCAACATGGAGAATTCATCGACCAGCGAGCTCCCCCTGGCTGACGGCGGATCCCTGTCAGCCTCACAGGTGGCCGGATACCTGGAAGACTGTATTGACAACAGCGGCCATGAGCTGGCAGAAGACTTCCGGAATCTCTGGCCATACTCATACATAAATGAGAGTGCCGGTGAAGTGGTCCTACCCTGGGCTGAAGCCGAAGGACTTGCCTGGGTGGGACAGGACGGACCCTTCTCCAATATCGGAACAGGAAATTTTGAAACCATGTTTGTCACCCGGTATGCCTTCGGTAATTGGGAGTGGGGTCAGTATTACAACAACCGGTTGCCTCTTTTCTTCGGCATGCGTGACAATTCCCTGGTGCCGTTCGGCCAGGGATGGGGCTGGGGAACCGTGAATTACCAGTTCTGGAACAGCTGGGACGACAACGACCCGAGAAAGAAAGGCTCCATCCTGGAAACCGGAAGCGCGGAAATGGGAACACAGGATTACGCAGGAGACAAGGGAGACCATGAAACAGGCTATTTTAACAAGAAGTATCACAGCCTGCAGCATGACGGCCCTGACGGAGTATGCGGCATGTTCTATTACGTTTACGGTATCACCAACAAAGACATGCAGCTGTGGCATGCCCAGGATTTTATCCTGATGCGTTTTGCCGATGTCTTGCTCATGCACTCGGAGATCACCCAAACCCCGACCGGAATGGACGAGGTACGTGATCGGGCCGGCCTTGTTCCCCACGGAACCTATTCGCTGGCAAACCTGAAAGAAGAGCGCAAGTACGAATTTGCCTTTGAAGGATTGCGCTGGTTCGACCTTGTACGCTGGGGCGATGTGAATACCGCCTTCGACTATACCCTCAATGTAAGAAACTCGGGCATGGATGCGCAGTACAGCGTGACCTACCGGCCCGAGACCAAAGGATTGCTGCCCATACCGGAAACGGAGATCCGGCTTTCCAATGGCGTGTATCAGCAAAATCCGGGTTGGTAACAAAAGGATGATCGTAATTAAAAAAAACAGAACAATGAAAAACAAAATCATATCAAGCCTCTTCACCGGGATCCTCACACTGGCATTTATCGCCTGTGAGCCGATCGCTGAAAGGAAAACCCTTGAAAACAGCACTACGGTTGACGGAGTAACTCTTGTATCAACACAGAGCACACCGGGCGGAAATGAGATCACCCTGGAAATGACCACCCCCGGAGTAACCGGTTACTGGAATTACAATCTGGGGAAGGCCCTGACCAACAAGGTGACATTTATTTATCCCATTCCCGGGACATCCACATTCACCTATGTCGGAACGCTCGGGGCCGAATTCTTCGAAAAAACCATTGATGTCCAGGTTGACCAGCTCGACCATGCCCTCGACCAGGACTGGTATGACCTGGTCAGTGAAAATACCACCGCAGGTAAAACCTGGGTTTTTGACGGTGTTCCCGGCGACGGCGGACTCTGGTGGTATATGTCGGCTCCCTACAACTGGGAAGAACTGTGGTGGAATGCAGGGGGGTCGGGCGACATGCCTCCGGTTGATGCCGCAGGCAAAATGGTTTTTGACCTGGACGGAGCTGCAAACTACACCTACTATGCGGCACCCGATGCCGATCCCGAGGTGGGCAGTTTTGTGCTGGATGTCAAGAACCAGACTCTCAAGGTAAACGGACCTAATATTCTCGGAGGGGCCGCCACAGGCGGTTACGATATCGGGAACCACGACGGCCTGTACCAAATCATTTCACT
The DNA here is from genome assembly GCA_011042635.1 of Bacteroidota bacterium. Lineage (GTDB taxonomy): Bacteria > Bacteroidota > Bacteroidia > Bacteroidales > VadinHA17 > HyVt-105. The sequence continues at coordinate 7,274 of DQWH01000120.1, forward strand.
GACCGAGGATGAAATGATCCTCTATGTGGATAACAATGCCTGGGCGACAGGCTGGACCTGGCACTTCAAGCCAGCAGAATAATACCGGAATGCTTCAGAAAAAGAGGATTTTATACCGGCCGGTATAAAATCCTCTTTTTCTTTCGTATACCCAACAATAATCTCTAAAGAAATATGTCCAGATCATTTTCTCTCATCATCTTCCTCATTATCCTTTCCGGAATCGCTATGCCTTCCTGCCGTCAGGAACCGTATCAGGATTTCACTCCCGGGTTTACTTATACCATATCGGAAGAAGATCCCAACATACTGAGGTTTGTTAACACCACCACGGGTGAACACAGCTACATGCAGTGGGATTTCGGAAACGGGGAACAGACCCGTAAACAACCTGCCAACAGGTTGACCTATTCCGTATTTTATGAGCAGAAAGGAGAATATACTGTAACATTGACTGTGTGGGGAACAAGCGGCAGCGATCAGGACACGAAATCGGCAACCAAGTCAGTCAGAGTGGAATACAGTGCACCGAATCCCGATTTTACATACGAAATCATTCCGGATTCATCCAATCATGTGAGGTTGACCGATAAAAGCACCGGCGACTATGACAACATCACCTGGAAATACCCGGGAAGGGTATACCCCGGAGTTCCAGGCGAAACCAGGGTATTGTACCTTGCCATGGCAGGCACATACCCGCTGGAGCTGGAAATAAGCCGGGACGGTGTTTTCAAAAGCATAACCAGAAATATTACCATTCAGTCAGATGATCCCGATTATCTCGACCACTACGAACTGGTCTGGTCGGACGAGTTTGAGGCGGAAGAAATCGATCACTCAAAGTGGGTTCATGAAACGGGGGCCACCGGATGGGGAAACGAAGAATGGCAGAACTACACTGACGGGATGAACACCTCCCTTTCCGGCGGGACACTCAAGATAACCGTACTGAAAACAGGGGAAGGACAGCAGGTAGGAGATTATACCTCTTCGCGTATCAACAGCAGGGAAAGTTTTACTTACGGACGGTTCGAAATAAGGGCCAAAATGCCGGAATACAATGGTCCCGGCCTCTGGCCGGCGATCTGGATGCTGGGAAAGTCCATTCAGGAAGGAACCCCCTGGCCTCTGTGCGGAGAAATCGATATCATGGAATACGTAAGCTGGAACCCTGATTATGTTGGCAGCGCCATACACATCGAAAGCAACAACCATGCCCTGAACAATGCCATCACTTCGGGACAGATTCCTTTACCAACCGTTGAAGAGGAATTCCATGTTTACGGCCTGATCTGGACTTATAACCGGCTGTATTTCTATATTGACCATCCCAACAACACGATACTTACCTATCACCGGCCGGCCGAGTATGACCAGGAAAACTGGCCGTTTGACCGGCCGTTTTATTTCCTTTTCAATGTAGCCGTTGGCGGCACATACGGAGGTGTGGAAGGAGTGGATGATTCGATTTTCCCGGCCGTAATGGAAATTGACTATGTACGTGTTTACCAGCTGGAATAATACTCCCCGAAAAACTCAGATAAACCGGATCAGCTTTTTGATACGGCCGGGTGGAGCCCAGTTCATGGTGCCTTCTGCATCTGCAGCGAAAGAAGGTACTTTTCAATGGCCGGCTGGCGAAGTTCATCGAGGATACGCCGGGCTTCCTTCAGGCCGGTGGCCGGAATAAAAGCCTGCAGTGACTGGTTGGCCTTCCAGTGTCCCGGGAACAATACCGGCCGGAAGGTTTTCTTTCCACAGACTTCCCACACCACTTTCCACGGAGTAAAACTGTAAGCTCCCACCCCCAGCAAGGCCTACCACGTGCCGCTTCTGATACACAATCCAATCATTCTGCCATTCCGGTTTTCCAGAATGTTCCGGTGGCACAGAAGACAATCTTTCAGGGCGGGTTACTTATGGACCGCCGCCGCCGTCAGAGGTTTACCCTCTTTCCGGTAAGGCAGCAACACCCATTTCCGGAGTTGTGGTTTGTTCTCTGTAAAATTTTCCCGGGTAATCAGGGGATGATCCGCCGCTTCATCCAGTACGCTCAGCGGGTTGTCGGGTTGCAGCAGGGGTTGTGCCGGCCGCATAATCCACTGCTGGTTTTCTCTTTTTTCCCGGGGAACAGGAAAACAGACCCGCGCATCCCTCCGGAAATGCGCCAGGCC
>DQWH01000115.1 GCA_011042635.1 Bacteroidota bacterium
TGAGAGGCAAGACAGGGATAAAGCTTTTCAGGAGTTACCCGAACCTGGAGAAGAATCCTTATTGGGGGAATCACTTCCGGGCCGGAGGCTACTTTGTAAATACACCAGGTCCGGACGAAGGAATGAATCGTCGATAGGTGAAGTGCCAGGAAGATGAAGAACGTAAAGCGGAATAAGACTGCTATGATTATACCCTCTTTTAGAGGATTTTGATATTAAAGCCACCGTCTCAGACGGTAGTGATTTGCTTATTAATATTTAACCCTTAATTTGCATTAGATATATTTATAAATCCCGCCGGAAACATTTTAGAGTCATTTTAAATTGTATTCCGGAAAACAAAATATGTTGCAGAACATATTTTTAACATTGACTTATTAAACGATTAAGCATAAATTTATGCTTGTTTTTGATTAAAATACCAGAAAAACAGGAAAGCATTTTTTTGTGGAATGCTGTAAAGGATTGAAATTAAGAAATAAATAGCATAAATGATTTACTTATGAGGAAAAGAATAATCCTTTTACCGGCAGTGGTAGCAATTTGTATCATGGTCCTGCAGGGGAAACTCTTTGCACAGGATTTCAGCAACGATTTGCTGGAACTGACTAGAATTAAGTCGGGTGTAAAATCAAAAAGAATAAGCAGCTATGACCGCACAGGCGGAAACAACGACCGTTTTGAGAACATCGCCGACGGGGAGACAAGGGTGCTTTTTGATGTCAAAGGAGCCGGCATCATAAACCATATCTGGATAACCATTGCTCCCCCGCCCGAGGAGCTTAACCGGAACGACATTATCCTTAAAATGTACTGGGATGGAAATGAATCGCCTTCCGTTCTTTCGCCCCTGGGCGCCTTTTTTGGCCAGGGATGGGACGAATGGTACGAATTTGCTGCCCTGCCCCTTGCCTCCGGACCGAAAGACGGGAGGGGACTGGTAAGTTATTTTGCCATGCCTTTTGAGAAAGGCGCGAGGATCGAGATAGAAAACCAGACCGGTAGAAACATCGGTGCTTTTTATTATTATGTGGATTACCTGGAGATGAAAGAACTGCCTGAAAATACAGGCCGTTTTCATGCCTGGTACAACCACGAACTGACAGAAGCCGATCCGGAAGGGGAGAACGAATGGAGTACCCTGGGCCGGGCCGGTAAAAATACGTCAGGTGAAAAAAATTACCTGTTTGCAGACATAAAGGGGAAAGGCCATTTTGTAGGAGTGAACTATTATGTGCACTCACCCACCCCCATGTGGTACGGGGAAGGCGACGACATGATTTTTATTGACGGGGATCCCGAACCCACGATGACCGGGACCGGGACGGAAGACTATTTCAATACATCATGGTGTCCAAAAACCCTTTATGCACATCCTTACTATGGATATGCCAGGGTGAACAACGACTTCGGCTGGCTGGGAAGGACCCATTTATACCGCTTCCACATCAGCGATCCAATTTATTTTGATAAGTCACTCAAATTCACTATTGAACACGGACACAACAATGTGCTGACCCTTGACCTGGCAAGTGTGGCTTACTGGTACACCGAAAAAGCCACGGCCGTTCCGGCTATACCCGACAGGGAAAGCAGGAAACCCAAACCCTTTATTACACCGGCCCAGATTCACAAATGGAGGCATGAATGGCGGCAAAGCAGGGGAGGTGGTAGCCAGTTGTGGGGAAATGAAAGATAATGATTATATTATAGCTTTAATTATAGTGTGGATTGAAAAATAAAACCCGAGCAACAACACCGGGGATGAAGAAAAAAAATAAACGTCCCTCCATAAAGGACATTGCCGACAGGGTGGGGGTTTCCACCGCACTCGTTTCCTATGTGCTCAACGGGCAGGAAAAGGAAAAGAGGGTGAGTGCCGAGGTGACCCAACGAATCCGGGAAGTGGTTAAGGAACTGAAATACACTCCCAACCAGATTGCCAGAAGCCTGAGAAAAGGTTTCACCAAAACTCTGGGACTGATTGTTGCCGATATTGCCAACCCGTTTTTCGGGTCCCTTGCCAGGTTCATAGAGGACGAAGCCAATGCATATGGCTATACGGTAATTATTGGTAGTTCGGATGAAGACTGTGAGAAATCCTCTCTCCTGGTGGATACCTTGCTGAACCGGCAGGTGGACGGATTCATCATTGTACCTTCCGATGGGTGCACAAACCACATAAACGACCTGGTCAACGATGAAATGCCGGTGGTACTGGTAGACAGATATATTCCCGGCATTACCACCAACTATGTGATCCTTGACAATTTCAATGCCTCGATGGATGCTGTAGGACACCTGATATTCAAGGGTTACAGGCGCATAGGCATGATTGCATACCAGTCCTCTCTTATTCACATGAAGGAAAGGGTGAGGGGTTACTGCCAGGCCATGGAAGCTGCCGGACTCGGAAAAAATATCCTTGTCAGGGAAGTCAGACACGCACACCTGGATAGGGATATGAACCGGGTCCTGAAAGAAATACTTGTCGACGAAAACAAGGTTGATGCCCTGTATTTTGCAACCAACGCCATCGCCATCAATGGTTTGTACTTCATTCAGAAAAACAAGATAAAGGTTCCGACGGAATGCGCCCTGATTGGGTTCGACGGGAACGAGGCATTTGATTTCTTCGCTTCCCCCCTCACGTTTATTAAACAGCCCATCCACGAGATGGCCAAGGAAGCGGTGAAAATAGTGGTTGATCAGATAAACGGTTCCCGCAAGGTTGCCCACATCATGCTGCAGCACGAGCTCATCCGCCGCCAGTCGTGCGGATAAAAAAATTTAAGGATTCATTAAACGTTTAATGATACAGCCCATGAAAACACGACTCGGATTTTTTTTCCTTTTTGTAAGCCTGGTACCGGTTGCTATGGCCCAGAAAGGATTCGACGGCCTGGAAGTGAACATGAACAACCTTTTCAGGCTTTCTGACGCCAGAACACGTTCTATCAGTCCGGAAAACTTCACAGGAGAAAAAGGGAAAGGAGGGATGGCCAGACTGGAAGACAGGGACAAACCCAATCAGGCAAATGCATGGCAACAAGCCAGAGACCTGGGACAGGGATGGAAAGTTAATCCCTACATAATAGTAGAAGGCGGACAGACCTTCACACTGGCCGAAATGAACGGCCCAGGCGCTATCCAGCACATCTGGATGACCCCTACCGGAAACCGAAGGCTCAGCATCCTGCGAATGTACTGGGACGATGAAAAAACACCGTCGGTGGAATGTCCCATAAGCGATTTCTTCGCCAACGGCTGGGGTGAATATGCCCACGTAAATTCCCTGGCAGTGTGCGTGAATCCGGGCAGCGCCTACAACTGCTACTGGGTAATGCCCTTCAGGAAAAAGTGCAGGATCACACTGACAAACATGGACGACAAACCCATGCGTCTCTATTACCAGATTGATTATGTGCTGACGGATGTGCCCGATGATGCTGCATATTTCCATGCCCAGTTCCGCAGGGTGAATCCCCTGCCATATAAGGAAGTGTACACCATCCTCGATGGAGTGAAAGGGAAAGGTCATTATGTGGGAACCTATATGTGCTGGGGAGTGAACAATAACGGCTGGTGGGGTGAAGGGGAGATCAAATTCTATATGGATGGCGATAAGGATTTCCCTACCATCTGTGGTACGGGAACTGAAGACTATTTCTGCGGCTCCTATAATTTTCATGTGAGGGATCCTGCAACCAATGCGGGCGACGAAGAGGGTTACCGCACCTTCTGTACAGCCTATGCGGGACTGCCTCAGGTGATCCGCCCAGACGGACAGTATCGGTCACAGATGCGTTTCGGACTTTACCGCTGGCATATTACCGATCCCATACGGTTTGAAAAAGACCTCCGGATCACCATACAGGCACTGGGCTGGCGCTCCTCCGGGTACCTGCCTCTGCAGGATGATATCTCCTCTGTTGCCTTCTGGTACCAGACCGAGCCCCATGCCCCCTATCCGGAATTCCCCGACAGGCACATGCTGGAGATCAACTGATTCAGAAAAAACAACCAATGCACAATAATGCACAATAATATTCACATAAATTTACAAATATGAGTAACAGATTGATAGGCCAACTGCCCAAAGTTGGTATCCGCCCGGTTATCGACGGCAGGGAAAAAGGGATCCGTGAATCCCTCGAGACTCAAACCATGAACATGGCCAGGGCCGCCGCCCGGCTGATTGAATCCAACTTGAGATTTCCCTCCGGTGAAAAAGTGGAATGCGTAATCTCCGAAACCACCATAGGCGGTGTGGCCGATGCAGCAAGATGTGCCGACCAGTTTGCCAGGGAAGGCGTGGGGGTTTCTCTTACTGTAACTCCCTGCTGGTGCTATGGTACGGAAGTAATGGACAGCGATCCCCTGACACCAAAAGCCATCTGGGGATTCAACGGTTCGGAACGTCCGGGAGCCGTATACCTGGCTGCCGCCCTGGCCGGATACAACCAGAAAGGCCTTCCCGCCTACAGCATTTATGGAAGACATGTACAGGATGCCAGCGACGAATCTGTTCCCGATGACGTCCAGGAAAAGATCCTTCGGTTTGTCAAAGCTGGGCTGGCCGTGGCACTGATGAAAGGTAAAACATATCTTTCCATCGGATATACTTCCATGGGTATCGTGGGTTCAATGATTGATCCCCAGTTCTTCCAGGAGTACCTCGGAATGAGAACCGAGTTTGTCGATATGTCGGAGATCATCAGGCGGGCTGAACTTGAGATTTATGACAGGGAGGAGTTCAAAAAGGCCATGGAATGGACCAGGAAAAACTGCTCAGAAGGAGAAGACCTGAACAAAAAACCCTCCGACAGGAAAAGAAAAGACTGGGAGTGGGAAATGGTTGTGAAAATGACTCTGATATTCAGGGATCTCATGATTGGCAATCCGAAGTTGTTTGAGATGGGCTGGGGAGAAGAAGCCCGTGGAAGAAATGCTATTGCCGGAGGATTCCAGGGACAGCGCGCCTGGACAGATTATTACCCCAACGGGGATTTTCCCGAGGCCATACTCAATTCCTCTTTCGACTGGAACGGGATAAGAGAGGCTTTCGTGTTTGCCACGGAAAATGACAGTCTCAACGGGATATCCATGCTTTTTGGTCACCTCCTGGCAAACACTGCACAGATTTTCTCAGACGTACGTACTTACTGGAGCCCGGAATCGGTGAAAAGAGTCACAGGGGAGGACCTGACCGGATTCGCCGCCGGAGGAATCATCCATCTGATCAACTCGGGTTCCACTACCCTCGATGCCACCGCCATGCAGAAAGACGCCTCCGGTAACCCGGTAATGAAGCCTTTCTGGGAAATCACCGAAGAGGAAGTGAAAAAATGTCTTGAACAAACCCGCTGGTGCCCGGCAAACCTTGAATATTTCAGAGGGGGTGGATTTTCATCCCAGTTCCGGACAGCCGGCCAGATGCCCGTGACAATGTGCAGACTCAACCTGGTTAAGGGAGTGGGTCCTGTTCTGCAACTGGCCGAGGGTTGGACAGTAGAACTGCCTGAAAAGGTTCACAACATACTTGACAGGAGAACCGATCCTACCTGGCCAACCACCTGGTTTGTTCCCAGAACCGGCGGAAACGGTCCCTTCAGGGATGTGTACTCGGTCATGGCCAACTGGGGATCGAATCACGGTGCTATCAGTTACGGACATATCGGCGCCGACCTGATTACCCTGGCTTCCATGCTCAGAATACCTGTCAGCATGCACAATGTGGATGAAATGAATATATTCAGACCTGCTGCATGGGCAGCTTTCGGTTCCGGAACGGAAGGTGCCGACTACAGGGCCTGCAAGGCTTACGGCCCGCTGTACGGATAATAAATGCAATGAGAAAGATATTGCTTAAATCCGAAGAATCATGAAAAACAAAACCATTTTTCTGCCGGTGATGATAGCCGTTTTACTGGCCGTTTCCTGCAGACCAACCCCTAAACAATACCAGATGGGAACATTCGGTTACGATAAGGCTTTCTTCGAAAAGCACAACATTGAATATCTGGAGCTGAAAAGCAGCGACGGCCAGTCAAAACTGCTGGTGGTGCCTGCCTGGCAGGGACGCGTAATGACCTCCTCCGCAGGAGGTGATAAAGGACGCAGTTATGGCTGGATAAATTACTCTTTCATCGAATCGGGGGAAGTAGATCCCCAGTTTAATGTTTTCGGTGGAGAAGAACGGTTCTGGCTCGGACCTGAAGGCGGACCCTTTTCAATTTATTTCAAGGAAGGCGATGAACAGGTCTTTACAAACTGGGTCGTTCCTCCTGTAATCGATACGGAAGCATATGATTATGAAATACTGAATGAACAAACCGTAAAGTTTTCAAAAAAGAGCAATCTGATAAATGCTTCCGGCACCAGGTTTCAGCTGGGAATAGAACGCACCGTGTCACTGCTTTCCAGGGATAAGGTGGCATCCCTCTTGAACGTGGAAGTCCCTGAAGGGCTCCGAGTAGTGGCTTATGAAACCGACAACAGGATTACTAACCTCGGGGATAAGGAATGGACCCGGGAAGACGGATTGCTTTCAATATGGATGCTGTGCATGTTTAATCCTTCTCCTGAGACCACGGTGTTTATCCCGTTTAACCCTGATGCAGAAGGAGTGATTGTGAATGATGATTATTTCGGGAATGTCCCGGCCGACAGGCTGATTGTTGACAGTAATACTGTCTATTTCAAAATCGATGGGGAATACCGCAGCAAGATTGGAATTCCCCCTGCCAGGGCCAAGGAACTCTGCGGAAGCTATGATTCTGGAAGTAAGGTACTGACCCTTCTCTGGTGCTCACTTCCGGAAGAACCTATGGATTATGTTAATTCGAAATGGGGGCAGCAGGACGATCCCTACTCGGGTGATGCTATTAACTCGTACAACGACGGACCGGTAGAAGACGGTTCCATTATGGGGCCCTTCTATGAGATCGAGACTTCCTCCCCGGCAGCGGCACTCCAGCCTTCGGAAACCATGAAACATGTGGAAAGACTTATGCATTTCGAGGGGGATGAGGCTTTGCTTGCCAAAATGGTAAAGTCTCTTTTCGACCTGGATCTGAATGATATAGCGAACAAATTCTGACATACTTTATTAGGGATAGTAATCATATGGAAAACCATCGAATTATTCCAAAGGGCATTGTATGGCCGTTCATTCTTCTTTCTTCCCTGTTTTTTGCCTGGGCCATACCCAATAACCTGACCGATACCATGCTGGCGGCTTTCAAACGGATCATGAGCCTGTCGGATACGAAGACCGCATGGATTCAGGTTGCCTGTTATTTTTTCGGTTATGGCTGTTTTGCCATTCCCGGAGCACTCTATATCAAGAAGTATACCTATAAATCGGGGGTTCAGCTGGGTCTGGGCATGTATGCCTTGGGTACCTTCTTGTTCTATCCGGCCATGATTGTTTCGAGGGGGAGTACGGAGATCGGGTTTGTTATGTACCTTCTGGCCCTGCTGATCCTGTTTGCCGGGCTATCCATTCTGGAAACCTCCACCAATTCTTATGTCTGTGCCATTGGTCCGGAATCCACCGCCACGCAGCGACTGAATTTTGCCCAGTCGTTCAATCCTTTCGGCGCCATATCAGGGGTGATCATCAGCCAGGTGTTCATCCTGTCGAAGCTCAGCACCATGACCGCATCCCAGCGGGCCCTCCTTCCTCCGGAGGAACTTTCCAGGATACAGGGCCTTGAACTCAAGGCGCTTAGTTTAACCTATGTAGTGATCGGGCTTGTGATGGTTGGGCTTCTTCTGGCCATTCGTTTTACCAGGATGCCCAAACTGAAAGAGGACGACAAAAGGCTCGATTTTCTGAATACATTCAAGAGGCTGAAGAAGAACGGGAACTATGTCTGGGGTGTGATCGCACAGTTCTTCTACGTGGGGGCCCAGATCGCCGTTTGGTCGTTTATTATCCGGTACGTGATGCAGCAGATGCAACTGGATAACGTGATTGCCAGTATCGGGCCCAATCCTACTTCTGCTCAGATCATTGATAAACTCAGGAATCTTGAGCCGGTAGCTGCCGGTTTCTATAATTTCTTGGAATGGGTGGGCTTGGATGCCCTGCTGCCGCGGACAGCCGAGCAGGCCGGCGCCACCTATTACATCATGTCGCTCTGCCTGTTTGTGATCGGAAGGTTCGTATGTACCTGGCTGATGCGTTATTTCAAGCCCAGGCACCTGCTTACCGGTCTGGCCACGTTGGCATTCATCTTCTGCATGATCACCATCTATGGTGGTGGATTTGCCGGTATCTATGCCCTGATGGGGATTTCCGGCTGTATGTCGCTTATGTTCCCCACCATTTACGGTCTGGGGATTGACGGACTGAAGGATGACACGAAAATCGGCGGTGCAGGGATGATCATGGCCATTGCCGGTGCCGCCTTCCTTACCCAGGTACAGGGGATCGTGTCCGACCAGTCGGGCAACATCATCTTTGCTTACTGGGTTCCTGCCATTGCGTTTCTGGTAGTGGGGTTTTATGCTGCCGTCGTTGCAAGGAAACATGAACTCCGGAAAGCACAATCCGGAAAGTAGCCCATGTAAAGCAAGACTTTGTTCAACAAGTTAACATTTTTATGTATCTAAGGTATATGAATATAAACGATTAACATTTTTGATGGTAGTGTTCTAAAAAGTGTGTCAAAATCATATTAACCTGAGTTCGATATAGAAAACGTAAGAATATTTGTTAGAAATAAGGATTGTTGTTATCTATAAGTAGTTGTATAACAAATAGATAGAACAACATCCCTTATGAACAGTAATGTAAAATTAGTAGAAATTTTCTATTTCGCCGGCGAATTCTGCAACGAATATGATCAAGTCATGAGGGGACACCAGTTAGAGCAAAAGTCAGAGAAAAAGCATAGAAATAAGCCCTCTAAGCTGAATGATGCAGAAGTTATAACAATTTTAATAGCCTTTCATTAAGGAGGATATAGAAATCTTAAACATTTCTATATTCATTATGTACAGAAGCATTTACAAGGATATTTTCCAAAAACTGTCTCTTACAACAGGTTTGTAGAACTACAACAAAAAGCATTAATGCCCATGATTTTGTTCTTAAAGAAGTTGTGCAACTATTTGTCTGTAAAATTATCAGGCCACAGTTATTGTTTTGTTTTTTGAGCCTTGCTGCAAACTTCGTAATATATTAGTACATTATTTATTCTCTTCCGATGCATCTGCCGCA
>DQWH01000122.1 GCA_011042635.1 Bacteroidota bacterium
CAGAAATGACAGATCCAGACCCGAACCGGTATGCTTATGTGACAGCCGGATTATAGCGCCGGCGTCTACCCCAAATTATTTCGAAGTATTTAGGGTTTGCTGAGAAACTGCCATAACTGTTGATAATCAACGTGCTATGTTGATAAGTTGGGGATATATAGTTCTAAAATGCAAAGGAAAAGGACAAATTAGCCGAAAAAGTTTGCATTTCACACCTAACGGCAGACAGGCATGGTACGTTGCGAATCGACAAAACAATTAACAACCGAAATGGCTGACTTTTCCGGCAAACCTGAACTACCGGTTCTGTATCACGCCGGGAACGCAGCGATTTTTCAGTTATAAATGAATTTTCGTTATACTTAGGGCACTGTTCCTCAATTACTCAATCACTTCTGCTTCTGAGTCTCTAATTCTCAAATTAATCCGCCCAACTAATAAAATGCCTTCAGTATCTTCTCATCCGGCGCCAGGGAACCTTCGGACAGCCTGACAGCCGTTTCGATAAGAGCCAGGTGCGAATAAGCCTGGGGGAAATTGCCCAGCAGTCTTTTCGATTCGAAATCAATATCCTCGCTGAAGAGTCCCAGGTGATTGCTGTAGCTGAGCACCCGGGCGAACAGTTCCTCTGCTTCTTTCTTTCTGCCTATTTTATACAGGCTGTCGATCATCCAGAATGTGCAGATAGTGAATGACGTCATCGGTTGCCCGAAATCGTCCCGGTTCCGGTAGCGGTACATCAGACCGTTGTGCATCAGCTTTTCCTTTGTGGTGAGCACCGTTTGAATGTATCGTTCATCGTCGGCCCGGATGAACCCGAACGATTCCATCAGCAGGTTGGCCGCATCCAGGTCTTCCGACCCGTAATACTGGGTAAAGGCTTTTATTTTACCATTCCATGCCTTTTTCAGAATGTCTTCCTTAATCTGTTTCCTGAGATCGACCCACTCGTCAACGTATTCCGTTTTCTTTATCAGCCGGGCAATATGGATGCCCCGGTCAATGGCCACCCAGCACAGTACTTTGGAAAAGGTGAAATGCTGGTGTTTGGTGCGCAATTCCCAGATCCCGCGGTCGCATTTCTTCCAGTTCCTTGCTACGATCCGTATAATGGAACGCACAACGGTCCACAGAGCCTCTCCGTGTTCCAGGGTATTCTCAAACAGAAGAAACTGCTGGTAAATCACATCCATCAGGATGCCGTATATGTCGTTCTGTTTCTGCCTGTAAGCATCGTTGCCAACCCGCACGGGAAGGGACAGCTGATATCCTTCCAGATGGCTGAGAATACTTTCTTTCAGTCTTTTTTCCTTGTTGATCCCGTACATGATCTGGATTTTTTCGTCCTTCACGGGAATGATATCCAGAATGAATTCAAGGTACCTTCTCGCCACATTCAGGTGCCCCAGCGAACCCATGACCTTGATCACCATGCTGGCATCGCGCAGCCAGCAGAAGCGGTAATCCCAGTTCCTGATCTCGCCGATGGTTTCAGGCAGGGAGGTGGTGGCCGCTGCCAGAATGGCTCCCGATTTGTCGTAGCTCAGCAGCTTGAGAACCAGGGCGCTGCGCACTATCTCTTCATTGAAACGGGAGAAATTGCGGGTTCTTTCCGACCAGTCCAGCCAGTACACCTTGGTTCGCTGCAGTTTCAGATAGGAACGTTCGGCGGTTTGTTCCAGCAGCTTCTGATTATAGCTCAGCAACATGAACGAATCCTGTTCCAGAACCAGTTCTTCGCCCGAAACAAGCTTTTCCTTGTCGAGGTCGGTATACAGGTAAATCGAATCGTACACCTTGCCGGTGCTGTAACTCTTGATGTATTCCTTTTTGATAACCGTTTCGGTGGGCATGGCGGCGTATTGCAGGGCAGGTTTATAGCTGACCCTGAAACGGGGTTTTCCTGACAGGAGTTTGAGATACCGTACAATATCGGGCGGTGTGTAGTGCTGACGGTTCGGTTCGATATACCGGGGCATGAAGTCGATCAGCTCGAAAGCATCTTTGCCGTTGGTGAACCGGGTAACCAGAATATTTGTTTTTCTGATATATGACTGGCTGATTTTATAGTCCGTTCCGGCTTCCACGGAAAAATGTCCGCCGATACGGGTGTCGAGGATCCTGGCGAAAACGGAAGGAGAGTTGAATTCGGGAAGGCAGCACCAGTCGATCGACCCTGTGGCCGAAACCAGGGCTGCACTCCGGCAGTTTCCGATCATGCCGTAATAATAATTGTCGTTCAGGTTGTATGGTATGCTCATCTTTTGGGAAAAAATAATTGGTCAAACGAAAAAAAAGTGTATTTTATAGGCTTAAACAGTATAATGGTTCGTGTTATGAAGCGACTGGTCATTGTGTCAAATAGATTACCTGTAGGAATTGAGATTGAAGATAACAAAATTGACGTAAAACCCAATGTGGGGGGACTGGCTACCGGCATGCGTTCCGTATCGCAGAAATACGACAGCCTTTGGATAGGCTGGTCGGGTCTGTATGCGGAAGACCTGAGCCTGGAAATGCGCAGGAAGACCGATGAGGCACTGAAAAAAGAAAAATGCCTTCCTGTGTATATCGGGACGGAAGAAATTGAAAAATATTACTACGGTTTCAGTAACCGTACCATCTGGCCCCTTTTCCACTATTTTACACAGTATACGGAATACTACCAGGAATTCTGGGAAACCTATGTTGAGATCAATCGCCGGTTTGCCCGTATTCTGAAAGAACACCTCAGGAAGGATGACGTGCTGTGGATACACGATTACCATCTGTTGCTTCTGCCCCGGATGATCAAGGAAGAATTTCCGGCTATTCCGGTAGGCTTTTTTCTGCATATTCCCTTTCCATCGTACGAAGTATTCCGCATTCTTCCCTGGAGGAAAGAGATCATTGAAGGAATGCTGGGGGCTGATCTGCTGGGATTCCATACATTTGACTACGAGCGGCACTTTCTGAGCTCGGTGCGGAGACTCCTGGGTTATGACATTGAATTCAACCGGATCAACCTTCGAACCCGACTGTCGATTGTGGATGCTTTCCCCATGGGCATCGACTATGAGAAGTTTCACCAATCTGCTCTCGAACACCGGCAAAAATCAGAGAAAGACCGGCTTGATATTCAGAAAGACATTGAAAACTTTCTGTCAATGTCACCCGGCCGGAAGTTGATCCTGTCGATCGACCGGCTGGACTATTCCAAGGGGATCCCCAACCGGCTGCATGCCTTCGAACATTTTCTGAACAAGTATCCGCAATACCTGGAAAAGGTTACCCTGGTGATGCTGGCCGTTCCGTCACGCGACCAGGTGGAACAGTACCAGCTGATCAAGAAGGAGGTGGACGAACTGGTGGGCCGGATCAACGGGGACTATGCCACCATCAACTGGACTCCCGTGTGGTATTTTTACCGTTCGATGCCTTTTGAGGAGCTGATTGATCTGTATGCTTCCTCGGAAGTTGCCCTGATCACTCCCGTGCGCGACGGGATGAACCTGGTGGCCAAGGAATTCATCGCTACCAAAACGGAAGGCAGGGGAGTGCTTATTCTTAGTGAGATGGCAGGGGCGGCCAAGGAGATGGGCGAGGCTATCCTGATCAACCCCAATAATATGGATGAGATTGCCGATGCCATTTATCACGCCCTGGAAATGCCTGCGGAAGAGCAGAAACAACGGCTGGAAGTGCTGCAGGAGAGGTTGCAGCGGTACGATATTGACAAATGGGCGGGTGATTTTATGGATTCCCTGCTGGAGGTGGCAGATCAGCAGCAAAAATACCTGGACAAACGCCTCACTTCAAAGTGGGAGAAAAGAATGTTCGAGAGATATGCAAAGGCAAATAAAAGAATCTTCTTTCTCGATTACGACGGAACATTGGTCGGCTTCAGAAAGGATCCGAAGTATTCACAGCCCGACGATGAACTGATGGACCTGCTTAACCGGCTGGCAGCCAAAAAAAACAATCGTCTGGTTTTGATCAGCGGACGAGACAGGGATTTGTTCACCCGCTGGTTCGGCGATAAGCCCTTTGACCTGATTGCCGAACACGGGGTATGGCTCAGAATGCATGGAAAAGACTGGGAACTGTTCGAACAAATGGGCACCCACTGGAAGGAGGTTATCCGGCCTGCATTGCAGTTCTATGTTGACCGTACCCCGGGAACCTTTATTGAGGAAAAGAACTATTCCATGGTATGGCATTTCCGGAAAGCCGACCCCGAACTGGGAGCTATGCGGGCTCTGGAATTGAAATATGAGCTGACCAGCCTTCTGGCCAATCTCGACCTGGAAATTCTGGAAGGGAACAAGGTTATCGAAGTGAAAAAGATGGGCATCAACAAAGGCAAGGCGGCAGCCAGGATCTTTCAGCAGGAACGGTATGATTTTATCTTCGGTGCGGGAGACGACTGGACCGATGAATACCTTTTCGAGGACATGCCGGCAGAAGCCTTTACCGTCAAGGTAGGAATGATCAATACCAAGGCCAGTTACATTGTCAACTCGCATGAAGCCGTGAGGGAACTGCTCCGGAAGTTTGCGGAGTTATGATGTGCTGGCTTCGTTCCGGAAAGGCCGATGTCACCGGCCGGAAGTTTATTTCCAAAAAAATCTTTCTCTTGTAGGGAAAAAGAAATCGGCTTCGATCCGGGCATTCTCATCGCTGTCGGAACCGTGTATGGCATTGGCCCTTACCGACTGGGCATACAGCTTTCTGATGGTTCCCTCTTCGGCCTTGGAAGGATCGGTATTTCCGATCAGGGCTCTGAAATCTTCCACGGCATTTTCTTTTTCCAGGATCATCACCAGTATGGGCCCGGACGACATAAATGCCACCAGATCCTCATAAAAGGGTTTGCTCCGGTGAATGGCATAGAACTGCCTGGCTTCGTCAATATTCAGTATGGTGGTTTTCAGTGCCTGGATTTTGAATCCGGCTTCGCAAATCATTGCCAGGATGGATCCGGTAAAATTTTGCCGGAAAGCATTCGGTTTAACCATGGCAAAGGTAAAGTTTCCGCTCATAAGCTTCCCATTGGATTTCCATGGCGAATATAGAAATTATTTTATACCGGATGGGAACCTCCCGCAAAGATTTTTTATCTTTGATCCTTTCATTAAGTTTTGGAATTCATTGTGAAAAAAGAACTTACAGAAATATTTTCCCGCATCGGCGAATGGGTTGACCAGTCGGAACGTCCGGTGGTCATGACCCATCTGAACCCTGACGGCGATGCCATCGGTTCTTTGCTGGGACTTTACCTGTATCTGAAGAATTCAGGCAAAAAGGTCCATGGAATGACCCCGAACAATTTTCCGGCTTTTCTCATGTGGCTTCCTTCGGCTGGGGAAATCATGCGGTATCAGGGACATGAAAAGCGTGCCCGGCAAATTCTGAAGGAAGCCGACCTGCTGATCATGGTGGACTTCAACGATCCGAAACGCCTGGGGAGACTCGGCCGGGAAGTAATCGTTTCTTCTGCCAGAAAGGCAATCATCGACCACCATCCCGACCCCGCTTTGGATGCCGGTCTGGTAGCCGTACAGGAAGATGTGAGCTCAGCGGCCGAACTGGTGTTTTCCTTTATCGAACAAACCGGGGGAAAGAAAGCCATCACACCGCAGATAGCCGAATGCATTTATACCGGCATCATGACCGATACGGGGTGTTTCAGTTTCAATTCCTCCCGTCCGGAGACCTTCCGTACTGTGGCCCGGTTACTGGAAACGGGGATTGACAAGGACCGGATTTTCGACCGGGTATACAATAATTTTTCCGTGAGGCGAATGCAACTGCTGGGTTATGCTCTGCACCGGAAGATGAAGGTGATGCCGAAATATCATTCGGCATACGTGGTGTTATCTCTGGCCGAACAATTAGAATTCGGTTTCATTACCGGCGATTCGGAAGGATTTGTCAATTACCCCCTTTCTGTCCGCGGGGTGATTTTTTCCGTGTTGGTGATGGAAAAGGCCGACCATGTGAAATTGTCGTTCCGGTCGAAAGGGAAGTTCAATGTGAATGAATTTGCACGCAAATACTTCAGCGGAGGCGGGCATGTTAATGCCGCCGGGGGAGAATCGAACGAATCGCTTGAAAAAACCGTACATTTGCTGGAGAAAACCATTTTCCTGAGTGCCCATGAACTGGAGGAAGCTTTTAGGCAGGCCTGAAACGATCTGGTTCCCGCTATTGCTGATGATACTCCTGGCTGATTGCCGGCGGCCCGTGAGGCTGCCTCCTGAGGAGCAGGAACCGGACAGGAACGAAAGGATGGAAAAAGTGAATGAATTCCTGGTGGTGAAAGACGAGGAGGTGATCAGAAATTTCATAGGGAGAATGGGATGGGAAATGGAACGCACGGAATCGGGGTTGTGGTATATGATCATGGAACGGGGAGACGGACCGGCCGTAACCCCCGGGAAAACGGTTGCCTATGATTACCGCATCAGCCTGCTTGACGGAACCCTGTGCTATTCATCGGAAGAGGATGGTGCAAAAACCATCCGTACGGGATATTCCGGAGAAGGGGCCGGCCTGGAAGAAGGTGTCCTGATGCTGCGGGAGGGAGGCTATGCCCGTTTCATTATGCCCCCGCATCTGGCTTTCGGACTGCTGGGTGACGGACAAAGGATACCGGCACGTGCCACCCTGGTGTATGAAGTGTGGGTACGGGATGTTCAATAATAAGGCCGGAATGAAAAATCTGGCACAAAGCTTGTAGGCATACTGGTTTGTAACCCGGGGAAATGTTTCTCCGTTTACATGAAAGGAGAAGAAATGAAATACCATGAGAAATGGATTGTTTTCCGGGAGGAAGAAACGGAAACTATATTTACCTAAAACATAAAAGTTATGTCAAGCAATTATTTGATGAAAAAAGCACCTTTTCTGCTGATATCCGTTGTTTTGATGTTATTGCCCGTGTCCTGCCTGGATCTGGATCAGGAAGATTCATACCAGGAAATGCTCGAGCAGGAAAGGATCGAACTTGCAGCCTATATGGAAGAACATTACCCGGGCGTGGAACCTCTTCCATCGGGGCTTTATTATGTGGAACTCGAGGCCGGCACGGGCGATAGTGCAAAAGTCGGAAACAATGTCATAGTGGACTATGCCGGTTATTTTCTCAACGGCACCATGTTCGATACCAGCATGGACTCCGCTGCCATCAGAGGGGAGATATATCAGGCTTCCAGAATATACAACCCTCTTGAATTTACTCTGGGGTATGCTAACCTGATCTATGGCTTTCAGGAAGGGGTATCGATGATGCGCGAAGGCGGGGCGGCTAAAGTGTTTTTTCCTTCAAATCTGGGATATGGACGCGGCAGCGGTTCAATTCCCACCAACAGCACTCTGATATTTGATCTGTACCTGCTGGAAGTCTCAGAATTCTAGGATTGCGGATTGTTACGGAAGTATACCGGTCAGCAAACGGATAGCCGGTTGGAATTTACCGGAAGATCAGAAAAATTGCCGGCCTTTTGTGAATATCCGGCCGGTTTTTTTTCCACTCCGAAACAGGCATGGTCCTGATCCATTCGCTTTCCAGGGTCAGATCGCAGGCCACACACAGCAGGGTGTCGGACCGGCAGGCACGTATCACACTGTCGAACAGCGCCCGGTTGCGGTAAGGCGTTTCCATAAAGGCCTGGGTGATGCCGCGCTGCTCCGACTCCCTTTCCAGTTCCCTGAGGGTTTTTTCCCTTTCGCCGGCATGTATGGGAAGGTATCCGTGAAAGGCGAATTTCTGTCCGTTCAGTCCCGAAGCGGCCAGGGCCAGGATAACCGATGAGGGGCCGCAGAGAGGCCTGACCCTGATCCCGCTGAGATGAGCCATCCTTACCAGGCCGGCGCCCGGGTCGGCTACGGCCGGCATGCCTGCCTCCGAAAGGATGCCTGCATCCTTTCCGTCCAGCATGATTTTCAGGTATTCCCGCAATTCATCGTCCGAACTGTGCCGGTTCAGCTCCAGGAACAACAGGTCATCGACGGGTGTGGGAATGCCCGTACTGATGAGGAAACGGCGCGCGTTTCGAATATTTTCCGCAAAAAAGACTTTCAGGGAATGGATAACCGGCAGGATGCCCTGCGGTATCACGGTATGGATTTCCACGGAACCCAGGGTGTTGGGAATGAGATACAGGGTGGTTGCCATGAACCAAAAGTAATGAACTTTCGTGAGAACAGAAAAGAGAGAGATAAGATGAATTGGGTGATGAGCCCTTTTGTTTGCTTTCTGGAGGCGAATTAGGCGGAAGCCATTATCTTTGTTCCCGTGAAGCAGATCCCTCAAATACGGGCCACCTTTCTGGGAACGGGAACATCCCAGGGGGTGCCGGTAATCGGTTGCCGGTGCCGTACCTGCCTCTCAAATGATCCCCGCGATAAGCGGCTGCGCAGCTCCCTGCTGGTGGAATGGGACGGGCATCACCTGGTGATCGATTCGGGACCCGACTTCCGGCAGCAGATGTTGCGTGAAAATATCCGGAAACTCGATGCCATCCTGTATACCCATGCACACAAGGACCATATTGCCGGACTGGACGATGTACGGGCCTTCAATTTTATCCAGCAACAACCGATGGACCTGTATGCCGAGGAAAGGGTGATCAGCCAGCTGCAAAAAGAATTTGCATACATATTTGCTGAAAAAAAGTACCCGGGTGTCCCTGAAGTGGTAATCCATCCCATCGGGGCCGATCCGTTCCGTATCGGTTCCCTGGAGGTCATTCCCATACGGGCCGTTCATTACAGGCTGCCTGTGCTGGGTTTCCGGATGGGCGATCTGACATATATTACCGATGCCAATTACATCCCGCCCGAAGAGATGAAAAAAATCGAGGGATCGCGGGTGCTGATACTGACCGCACTGAGAAAACGCCGGCATATTTCCCATTTTACGCTGGAAGAGGCGGTGGAGATTATCCGGAAGATCGGTCCGGAGCAGGGTTGGCTGACCCACATCAGCCACCAGATGGGACCCGCCGCAGAAATTGAGAGGGAATTGGCGGAAGGGGTCCATCTGGCGTATGACGGGCTGAAAATTGTGGTGTGAAGGGCAGAGGGTGTTTATTCCGGGATTTTTTGTTGAGAGAGTTGTTTGAGATAGAAGATACGGCTGAGGGTGAGGCCGGCGAAAAAGATGATCCCGGCTGTCACCAGGGCATGCTGCAGTGAAAGATGATCGG
>DQWH01000031.1 GCA_011042635.1 Bacteroidota bacterium
TAATGAAAAGGATACCTGAACAGACCGGATGACCCCGGGTTATCAGATATCCACTACCTCAAAATCTGCTTTGGCAGCACCGCATACCGGACAGGTCCAGTCATCGGGAATATCTTCAAATGCCGTTCCCGGCGCAATGCCTCTGTCGGGATCACCCAGTTCGGGATCATACATATGCCCGCATATCTGACATTTGTATTTTTTTATGGCTTCCTGTGGTTTGCCGGTGTTACAGAAAAACAGAACCGGAACCGGTCCAACCGCCGGCTCTAAAAATACAAATTTTTTCCGGCAGGCCAAGCCCTGCATCATATCATAAAAAAATACACCGTGATTCACGGCGATTCATTACATTTGCACAAACCCATGATCCTACCCCCTGAAAACCGCCCGGCGGAAAAAAAATGAATGATCCTTACCACATCCGTTCTATCATACAGAAGTTTCCTGCCATCGGCCTCAGCGACATGGACAGGGTAAGGCTCATGGACCGGACCGATACCAAATACATTATGCATATCAGCCGGCTGCCCGGTATACTGGAAGCCGCCGAAAAAACCTATCAGGTGCTTGAGATCAACAACGAAAGGATTTTTGAGTACCACAGCCTGTATTTCGACACTCCCGATTTCCGGATGTATCACAACCACTACCGGGGAAAGACAAAACGGCACAAGGTACGGTTCAGAAAATACCTGAATACGAACTGTGTGTTTCTGGAAGTGAAATCGCGGAAAAACAACCGCCGCACGCGAAAAAAACGTATCCCGGTAGCTGATGTGGAACACCGGCTTACTCCCTGGGCCATGGATTTCATCAGAAAGACTATCCAATGGACGGACATGACCCTGGAACCCAAGCTATGGACCCGCTTCAGCCGTTTTACCCTGGCACACCGCACGGTGCCCGAGCGAATCACGATCGATGTGCATCTCCGGGTAAACAATGAAAATGACCAGTTTGTGTTTCCCTCCCTGGTCATAGCTGAAGTAAAACAGAAAGGCAACACCCCGGCATCCGATTTTAAACGCATCCTGGCTTCGGAACATATCCGCCCCACGGGGCTGAGCAAATACTGCCTGGGCTGTGTGCTGCTGTATCCCCAGGTAAAATCAAACCGATACAAACAAAAACTGAGGATCATATCAAAACTTTGCCGCCATGAACAACCCTATTCTGCTGCAGCAAGCCCTGCAATTGTTCGGAATTGATTACATCAACCCCGAGCGTTTTCTGGAACTGATCTTCCGGTTCTTCTTCAACCTGCTGATGGTATATACCATTGTCAGGTTCTTTTATTATCCCCTGGCCAGGCGAAAAGATTATTTCTTCACCTTTATCCTGGTGGGGATCATCGTGTTCCTCCTCTCCTACTCCCTGATCAATGTAAGGAACCTGACCACCGGCATTGCCCTGGGCCTTTTTGCCATTTTCGGCATTCTGAGGTTCCGCACCAGCCAGATCCCCATAAAAGAGATGACCTACCTGTTCCTGGTCATAGGTGTTTCGGTGATCAATGCCCTGGTATCGCGGAACACATCCTATGCCGAACTGCTTTTTGTGAACCTGTCCGTGCTACTGGTTATCTGGTTTGCAGAAAGGTTTATTCTCGATTCCAAGGAAAACCGGAAGGTCATTGTTTATGAGAACATCGAACTGATCAAACCGGAAAACCGGCAGGCGCTGATCGATGATCTGAGAAAACGTACCGGTTTGCATGTAACCCGGGTGCAGATCGGGAAAATTGATTTTCTGCGTGACAGTGCCCTGATCAGGATATTTTACACCGATACCGACAGGCTGTCGCATATGGATGATGAGGAAGAAGTGCAGATTGACAAGGACGGTATCTCCTGAACGCAGGACAAGCGGTTCATCATCGCATTTCCCTCAGGTTCTGACCTGCCATACGGAATCAAGCACGGTTCCGTCCACCCATTTCACCACGGCAATCACCCGGTCGCCGGGCTCGGCCGTTTCCGGCACCCCACATATGGCTTCTGCTTCCTCTTTCAATTCGGCGATCGTCCGGATGGGTAGATCCGTTCCCTTCACCTTGTCGAGCAGATCTTTCCGCAGGGGATTGATGGCAACGCCCCTTTCAGTCACCACCACATCGATCATTTCACCGGGTCCGCACAGGGTGGTCACCCTGTCCCTGATCACCGGGATCCTGTCGCGGAACAGAGGCACGGGAAGGATTACTGTTTTTGAAAACAGGCAGTTCTGCCACCCACCGATCCCGTGCAGGAGATAACCGTCGGAATGGCTCACAACATTGGCATTGAAATCCAGATCGATTTCCGTGGCCCCCAGAATCACCACATCCACCATGCCGGCGAAATTTCCCTTGCCGTGGTAATTGTAGCTGGTGAACGGACTGGTCCATACGTGCCGGGGATTTTCCGCCATGCTTCTCACCCCGTCCAGGTCGAAAGTTTGCCCGTCGAGGATATAGTCCACCAGGCCTTCTTCCAGCATCGAAACCAGGTATTTGTTACTGCCCCCTCGTGCAAAACGGGCTTTGAGGCCGCGTTCTTTCATGATCTCACGGAAATATTCCCCCACTGCCAGCGAGGTGCCTCCCGCCCCGCTCTGGAACGAAAACCCTTCGTGAATGATTCCCGTCACATCGCAGAACCGCGCGGTAAGCTCTGCCAGGTACAAACGGTCGGGACTTCGGGTAATGCGGGTGGTTCCCGATACGATCTTTTCAGGAACACCGATGCGCTCCACTTCCACCACATAATCCACATAATTGCCCTGTATCTGCCAGGGAATACAGGGAAAGGAAACCAGGTTATCGGTCACCACGATCACCCTGTCGGCATACTGTGAATCGGCCAGGGCAAAACCAAGCAATCCGCAGGCCGAAGGACCCGAAAGACCGTTGGCATTCCCGAATGGATCGGCAGCCGGAGCTCCTATCACGGCAATATCGATCTTCAGTTCCCCGTCCTGAATGGCCTGGTAGCGCCCGCCGTGCGAACGCAGCACTCCCGTCCCCCGCATATGCCCTTCCGAGGCAAATTTCCCCAGGGGTCCGTTCATGCTGCCTTCAATGTGGTGAATGGTCCCGTCTTCCAGGTATTTGATCAGGTATCCGTGGCAGGGGAAGGATGCGGAAGGCACCCAGCGGATGTCTTTGATGCCCAGTTCATGTATGGCATCGAACAACTGGTTGGCCACCAGATCGCCGTTGCGGAAATGATGGTGGGTGGAAACAGTCATGCCGTTCCGTATACCGGCCCTTACCAGGGCCTCCTTCAGGTCGGGTACCAGCTTGTTCCCGTCGGAAGGATAATCGGCACAGGTGGCAATACGGGGTGCATGTTTGTTTTTTTGCGGCCTGTGCTTCCCGATTCCCTGGTAAGGAACCACAGGTTCACCGTTCACCGTTTGCGGAACCAGCCGGCCGGCGGCGTTTTTTACCAGTTCAGTCTTCATGCGGTTCATTCCTCCATTCTTTTGACACGATTCCCATTTCAACAGCCAGATCCATAATACGCAGGGCCCTTTTCACCACCGGGGGATCGATCATTTTGGTCCCGACCGACACCACGCCCAGCCCTTTCGATTCGGCTTCCTCATAAGCAAGAACAATCTTCCGGGCTTTTTCAATCTCTTCGTTCCCGGGTGCATAACCGGCATGGATCACGGGGATCTGCCGGGGATGGATGCATCCCATGCCCTCGAAACCCAGTTTTTTGGAATGTTCGATGGTACGGGCCAGGCCTTCCATATCGGCCACATCGGAAAACACCGAATCGATGGCCTGGATGCGGGCCGCCTTACAGGCGTTTACCAGGCGCGACCTGGCATAGAACGATTCCGTTCCCTCGTCGCTGCGCCGGGTCCCCAGGTCGGCTGTATAATCCTCGAGCCCGATGGCCAGGGCCACCACCTGTTTCGATGAGCAGGCAATACGGTAGGCCATTTCCACCCCCAGGGCGCTTTCGATAATGGGCATCAGGAAAACGGGGTCCTTCACCCGCTTTTCTTTTCTGATGGTTTCCACCACCGATTCCATCTCCGCAATCTGTTCAGGATCCTCGCATTTGGGCACCAGAAGGGTATGTACCCGGTGGGGGATCACATACTCCAGGTCTTCCCTGCCGGCCGGCCACTGGTTGATCCTTACCATGCGTTCGGCTCCGTAAAAATTGACGGCCCGCAAGGCGTTTCTCACCAGCACGCGGGCTTCGGCCTTTTTGGCCGGGGCTACCGAATCTTCCAGATCGAGAATAATGCCGTGCGGTTTATGGATGCCCGCATTCAGCATCATTTTGGGGGTATTTCCCGGCAGGTAGAGACGGGAAAACCGGTGCCGTTCGGGGGAGGAAGGATATTCATTTTCCTTCAGCATAGGAAGAAGGAATTCCGGAATATTTTTTTTTATCTGCCGGGCAGCCGCTTCCAGGCGGGCCATGATCACAAAGGGAAGGGCTCCCTGGTCTTCCACCCGGATGCGGGCATTGGAAATGCCGAAATGCCGCATTCCCTCCTCCACCAGCTTCCGTATGGATGAGCCGTACATTCTCTCGACCTTGGAAACCAGCTCTATCCGGATACCCCCCGAGTCAGCGGGTTCCATTTCCACCAGGCAGTCAGATCGGATATCTTTTCCTGCATTACCGGCCTGTACAATCATGTCGGGATATATTTATCTGGTTAAAAATAAAAAAGCCTGAGTGAATCTACAACAGGAAACTAAGAAGAATTCCGGCTGCCACAGCCGACCCGATCACACCCGAAACATTGGGAGCCATGGCATGCATCAGCAGGTGGTTGGTGGGATCCTCTTTCAGTCCCATATTCTGAACTACCCGGGCGCTGTCGGGCACGGCGGAAACCCCGGCCGCGCCGATCAGAGGATTCAGCTTATTCTCGTCTTTCAGGAACAGGTTCATCACTTTGGCAAAAAGGATTCCGCCGGCGGTGGCGATCATAAACGACAGGGCACCCAGTCCGAAGATCAACAGCGATTCGGAAGTAATAAACACATCGGCCTGGGTGGAAGCCCCCACGGTCAGGCCCAGCAAAATGGTTACAATATCAATCAGCGAGTTACGGGCGGTCTCTGCCAGCCGCTTGGTCACGGTGGATTCCTTCAGCAGGTTCCCGAAAAAGAGCATCCCCAGCAGGGGCAGGGAACCGGGTGAGATGAAAGCCGTGAGCAGCAGCCCGATAATGGGGAACAGGATCTTTTCGGTGCGGGAAACGGCCCGCGGTGGCTTCATCCGGATCCGCCGCTCCCTCCGGTTCGTCAGAAGGCGCATAATGGGAGGCTGGATCACGGGCACCAGAGCCATATAGGAATACGCGGCAATGGCAATGGGCCCTATGAGGTTTTTCACATAAACCGGGTCTCCATCCGGCGTATGTCCGATAATATTGATCCCGTTGGCAAGTTTAGAGGAAAGGAAGATGGCCGTAGGACCGTCGGCCCCTCCGATAATCCCGATGGCTCCCGCTTCGGGCGGTGCAAAATCCAGCATCAGGGCTCCCAGAAAGGTAAGGAAAATACCAAGCTGGGCCGCAGCACCCAGCAGCATCAGCCTCGGGTTGGAAATCAGGGAAGAAAAATCGGTCATGGCGCCAATACCCAGAAAGATCAGCGGAGGATAGATCCCCTTGATCACCCCGAAATAGAGGTAGTTCATGACACTCCCCTCTTCATAGATACCAAGCTGCAAACTAAAACCTTCCGCCTGGAAAAAAGGAATGTTTCCGATAATGATCCCCGTGCCGATGGGTACCAGCAACAGGGGCTCGTAATCATATTTGATGGCAAGAAAAATAAAAAACAGTCCTACCGCAATCATGACCAGATGTCCGGGTGTGGCATTGTAGAATCCGGTATATTCAATAAACCGTTTCAGCCCCCGGAAAGTCTGGTCCGACGGTTCGGGCTGGTCAGGCTGAACCTGTTCCAAGGCGATTTTCTTTTCCGATTCACCGGCATACCCCTGTTCCGGGGAAAACAGGATGAGCCGCAGAAGGGAAATGAACACCAGGATAACCAGAACCGTGAGAAATCTTTTCATATCGCATCAAATGGTTTCGATTAACACATCGCCCTGCAGAACCGCATCCCCGGGTTTTACCTTTACCGACTCAATCACTCCGTCGGCTTCAGCCATAATAACGTTTTCCATCTTCATGGCTTCCATCAGAAGCAGTTTCTGGTCCTTTTTCACAATATCACCCTCTTTTACATATACCTCCACAATATTACCGGGCAGGGGGGCCCGCACCGGTGTGGGACTTCCTCCCTCCTTTTTATCGATCTTTTCTCTGGGTGGTTCCTTTACCGGCGCACGCATCAGGATGGGTGTCTTGGTCTTCCTCACCTCCCGGTGCAGTTCCACGGTATAGGGAGTGCCGTTCACTTCCAGTTTGATGGTATTGTCTTCGAAGCTGTTGATTTCCACTTCGTACGTATTGCCGCTGATGGTAAATTTGTAATTCTTCATGGCATTTTATCTGAGATGACCTACTCCGTATATTTTTGAGCTCCAGGGAGAATACGGTTTCGATACCCTGCGAATGGTCAGCACATCGGGTTCGGCATCGTGTATTTCTTCCAGGTAAAGATAGATGGCTGCCGCTATAGCCGCATTGACCTCACCGCTGAGCTCGGGCATTTTCTCCGGCGGTTCCTGTCCGTATTTCTTCCTGAGCAGCCTTCTCAGGTTCATATGGATAAAAAGGGGCAGGACATATCGGAAGACCAGATACAGCGATACCAGCGATAAAAAAACGATCAGGTAACCTACCAGCGAAATGATCAGCCCGCCGGAATCAACAGCTCCAGGCAGAAAATTCAACATAACCGGATGAATGACAACAGGTTTCATCATGGTTTACAGCGGAATATTTGAATGTTTCTTCATAGGGTGCACTTCTTTCTTGGTTGCCAGGGTCTGCAGGGCCCGGATGATCCGGAAGCGGGTATTCCGGGGCTCGATCACATCGTCAATGTAACCGTATTTGGCCGCCTCATAGGGATTGGCAAATTTTTCCCGGTATTCTTCCTCTTTCTTTGCCACATAGGCTTTCTGATCATCGGGATCTTCCATTTCCGCCAACTTTTTCCCTTCCAGTATCTCGATGGCCCCTTGGGAACCCATTACGGCGATCTCGGCGGTGGGCCAGGCATAGTTCACATCACCGTGTAGTTGCTTCGATGACATGACACAGTGTGCTCCTCCGTAAGATTTTCTGAGTGTCACCGTGATTTTGGGAACGGTGGCTTCGCCATAGGCGAACATCAGTTTGGCCCCGTGGGTGATGATACCCCCGTATTCCTGGGCGCTTCCGGGAAGGAAGCCCGGTACGTCTACCAGAGTAACCAGGGGTATATTGAACGCATCACAGAATCTTACAAAGCGGGCTGCCTTGCGGGAAGCGTCAATATCGAGCACCCCGGCCAGGTATACGGGCTGGTTCGCCACAATTCCCACCGGCATGCCGTTAAATTTGGCAAAACCCACCACGATGTTCCGGGCATAATTCCTGTGCACTTCCAGGAATTCGCCGTAATCGACTATCGATTCGATCACTTCCTTCACATCGTACGGCTGGTTGGGATTGTCGGGAATGATCTCATTAAGCCTGTCTTCTTTCCGGTCGATAGGATCGGCACATTCCGTAATGAACGGATCCTCCAGATTGTTCTGGGGCAGGTAGCTCAGCAGTTTGCGAATGATCAGCAGGCCTTCCTCCTCGTCTTCGGCAATAAAATGGCTTACCCCCGATCTGGTTCCGTGTACTTTGGCCCCTCCCAGGTCGTCGGTCGAGATCTTTTCGCCTGTAACCATTTTGGTCACTTTGGGTCCGGTTACGAACATATAGCTGTTCTGTTCGCTCATGATAATAAAATCGGTCAGGGCGGGAGAATACACGGCCCCTCCGGCACACGGACCGAAAATGGCCGAAATCTGGGGGATGAGTCCCGAAGCCAGGATATTCCTCTGGAAGATATCGGCATACCCCGCCAGGCTCAGAACGCCTTCCTGTATCCTGGCCCCTCCCGAATCGTTGATCCCGATCACGGGGGCTCCCACCTTCATGGCCTGGTCCATTACCTTGCATATTTTCTCAGAAACGGTTTTCGACAGGGATCCGCCGAAGACCGTAAAATCAAAGGCATACACGTACACCACCCTGCCGTCGATGGTGCCGTGGCCCGTGATCACCCCGTCTGAAAGGTAATGCTGCTTGTCGAGGCCAAAATCGCGGCAACGGTGGGTTACAAACATATCATATTCCTCGAAACTTCCTTCGTCAAGCAGTATCTCGATCCGCTCGCGGGCGGTATGTTTGCCCTTGTTATGCTGCGCTTCGATCCGCTTTTCCCCTCCTCCTCTTTTTGCCTCTTCACGAAGTTCGATCAATTGCTTGATCCTTTCCTGGATATTCATGGGAATGCTGTTTACAAAAGGTTATGGCTCATGATTCTGAGGATTCTCCGCAAAACTCAGTCAGTACTCCAAAGGTGGACCGCGGGTGCAGGAACCCAATCTGCAGGCCTTCGGCTCCTGACCGCGGTTGCCTGTCAATCAGCTGTGTCCCTTTCTCCCCGGCTTCCTGCAGGGCCGACTGCACATCTTTCACCGCAAAAGCCAGGTGATGCACTCCTTCTCCCTTCTTCTCAATGAACTTGCCAACCGGACTGTCGGGGTCGGTGGGCTCGAGCAACTCGATCTTGGTGGAACCTACCCGGAAAAAGGCTGTTTTCACTTTCTGATCGGGCACTTCCTCAATATGGTAACATTTGAGGCCCAGCACATTCTCATAAAAAGGAATGGCTTCCTCCAGATTCTTCACCGCAATGCCGATGTGTTCTATGTGAGTCAGTTCCATGATCCGTTTTTTTTGGTTTCGCCAAAATTACTACATATAAAAAACCGCTGTCATGATTTTTGTCGGATTTTTTCCCTGCAGATACTTGTTATTAAACATATAGGAATGGAGGGACATAAGATGCAGTCAATTTTATTTGTGTTTTTTCTTCCGGAAATGATTGATTTTTTCATTTTTTTCGTATTTTTATTTCTAGATTTACATCTTTTGACAATCCGGATTAACGGGAAACAAAAATTTGTGTTATTTTCACGCTGTTGATAA
>DQWH01000177.1 GCA_011042635.1 Bacteroidota bacterium
CCAGCAATTCGATCCCAGAAATTTCAGGTTTTTGTCTTTCCGGAAAATCCTCTGGGGGATATTATCAATCACAAGCTCCAGCGTTCTCCGGGCGTCTTCCGCTTCTTTATCCCCTTCTTCCCCAGGACTCATTTTTCTGGTGATCTCCAGCCCTTTCTGCCATTCCCCGTTGTCTTCCCGCATGTGAATTCCGTTTACCACCCGGTGTCGTCCACCGGATGCAGTTACCTCGCGGGTAACCACTGTTCCCGTTTCCATGGCTTTCCATACCGGACAATGATCGCAGGGGCGGTTCAGTTTTTTCAGGGCAGCCGGGCATTTTTTGCCCCGGCTCTGTTCCCAGTATTTCCCTGTTTTCGATTTTCCGGCAGCCACACTGGTCCATACCATTTCCATGTGTGGGGAGAAAAATACCACTTCCTCTTCCAGCGAATCGGGTATGACCCGGAAAGGTGCTTCCTGTTCATCAGCAGCACGACGGGAGGAAGAAGCCTTGCCGGCACTCATGCCGGAAGTTCCTTTCTTTGCCTGGACAGGCCTGGGTTTTCTGGTTTTCCTGGTTTTCATGGAACCGGATCAAAGGGTGGCTGATCAGTCAAAATCCAGATTAAACTGCTGTTTAAGGTCTTTCAGTACCGGATTTTTTTTTAACATGTGCTCAAATTTTTCTTCGGGAGTATAGGGCCGGGTTTTTTCTTCGTCTTCCAGTACGGTGGTTTTAATGGTGATCCGGTTATTTCCCAGCTCACGGCGAAGATGTTTCTGCAAATCGGGTTTGACTGCCCGGTTAAAATCTTCTTCCTGCACCCGGTTACTCATAATAAGCGGAATAACGAAATCCTCATCCATTTGCAGGTTCTGGTTTTTCATGGCACTGTATATCCGGGGGTAATCTTCCTTTACCGATTCGGCAAAATCTGTCCAGGCTTTGGACAGTTGTTCAGGAGAAAAATCCTCTGTACCGGCCTCCTCTGTTTCCATGACCGGATCGGTACTGGTATTCTGTTCATCCGGCGGAGAGG
This sequence comes from Bacteroidota bacterium, assembly GCA_011042635.1. Lineage (GTDB taxonomy): Bacteria > Bacteroidota > Bacteroidia > Bacteroidales > VadinHA17 > HyVt-105. The sequence goes on from DQWH01000177.1 coordinate 1,023, forward strand.
CATATTCCTTTTTATTCCCTCCGAGCACGTCCTTTATGGACAGGCTATGGTTTGCATATACGTTTTTCTTTCCGGTATCGGGTTTATCCTTCTTTACTGGAGCCGGGGGCGGAATGTTGTTTTTTTTTACCTGTTTTTCATCATTTCCTGAACCGGATTCTTTCTTTTCAACAGGTTTTGCGGGAGTAGCACCCCCCCCCTCTTTCCCTGCCAACCGGCAAAGTTTGATCAGGGCGATTTCGACATGCAGCCTCTGGTCTTTGCTGTGCCTGTATGCTACATCGCATTCATTGCAGATATCAAGCGCCCTGAACAGAAAATCGGGGGAACTCAGGGATGTCTGCTCCCGGTACCGCCCGGCAATGGAAGCAGCCACATCCATCAGGGGAACGGTTTGCGGATCCTTGCACATGAGCAGGTCCCGGAAATGCCTGGTCAGCCCCACAATAAAATGCTGCGGGTCGAAGCCTCTCCCCATGATCTCATTGAACAACAGCATGGTTTCGGTAATATTCCCTTCCAGGAAAGCCGCCGTCATTTTGAAATAATATTCATAATCCAGTACATTCAGGCTTTCGATCACTTTTTCATAGCTCATCTTTTTGCCCGAGTAACTGGATATCTGATCGAAAATGGACAGGGCATCGCGCATAGCCCCATCGGCTTTCTGGGCAATGATGTTCAGGGCTTCGGGTTCCGCTTCTATTCCTTCTTTTTCCGCCACAAGCTGCAGGTGGTTCATGATATCGGGCACTCTGATGCGGTTGAAGTCGAAGATCTGGCAACGGGACAGGATGGTGGGAATGATCTTTTCCTTCTGGGTGGTAGCCAGGATGAAAATAGCATGAGCGGGAGGCTCTTCCAGGGTTTTCAGGAAGGCATTGAAGGCCGAGGCGGACAGCATGTGCACCTCATCGATGATATAAATGCTGTATTTTCCGATCTGGGGCGGCACCCGAATCTGGTCGATCAGGTTCCTGATATCCTCCACCTTGTTATTGGAGGCTGCATCCAGTTCGTGAATATTGTAGGAACGTGATTCGTTAAATGCCAAGCATGATTCGCAGGCATTGCATGCTTCGGTATCGTCGCCCAGGTTCATGCAGTTGATGGTTTTGGCAAAAAGCCGGGCGCAGGTGGTCTTTCCCACTCCCCTGGGTCCGCAGAACAGGTAGGCATGTGCCAGCTGGTTTTGGCGGATGGCATTCTTCAACGTTCTGGTAATCGATCCCTGCCCGATGACCTGGTCGAAACGGACAGGGCGGTATTTTCTGGCGGATACGATAAATTTTCCCATAATCTCTGTCAATCAACTAATTATCATTTCCCCGCGAAGTACAGGGGGGGTTCACCTACAAATATATTCATTGGGAAACAATAATCCGTGAAATCTGTGTGAATATCGCGAAGTTGTGGAAAAAAAATCACCCCGAACGGAGTTTGATTAATCATAAATAATTTCTATTTTTGCGAGCCAAATCAAAAACCAAATAGCGAGACTATGTTGAACCATTACGAGACCGTTTTCATTGCAACTCCCGTTTTGTCTGATATTCAGATGAAGGAAGCGGTCAAAAAATTCAAGAAGATCCTCACCGATCAGGGGGCAAAGATCGTACATGAGGAAAACTGGGGGCTGAAGAAACTGGCCTACCCCATTCAGAAAAAGTCAACCGGTTTCTATTACCTGATCGAATTCGAAGGGGAAGGAAAAGTAGTTGACAAACTGGAAACCGAATACCGGCGTGATGAGCGGATTATCCGCTTCCTGACCTTCCGGATGGAAAAATACGCCGTGGAATATGCCGAAAAGAAAAGAAAACAGAAACAAACCGAAAAAAAGGAGGAGAAATAGGCCATGGCACAGAATCAGTCGGAGATCAGATATCTCACCCCGCCTTCGGTAGAGATCAAAAAGAAAAAATTCTGCCGCTTCAAGAAAAACCGGATCAAATACATCGATTACAAAGATCCCGAGTTTTTAAAGAAATTCCTGAATGAGCAGGGAAAGATCCTTCCGAGAAGGATCACCGGCACATCGCTCAAATACCAGCGGAAAGTGGCCAGGGCTATCAAGCGGGCCCGCCACCTGGCCCTGCTGCCTTATGTAACCGATATGTTAAAATAATTGAGGGAGGGAACATCATGGAAATCATACTGAAACAGGATATCCCCAATCTGGGCGGCAAGGACGACATCATCCAGGTAAAAGACGGCTACGCAAGAAATTATCTCATTCCCAAAGGATATGCCATTGCCGCTACCGCATCAGCCAGAAAGGTCCTGGCTGAAAATATCCGGCAGCGAGCCCATAAAGAGGAGAAAATCAGGGAAGAGGCCAGAGGTGTAGCCCAAAAAATGGAAGGGATCAGCCTGACCATCGGAGCCAAGACCAGCTCCAAGGGAAAGGTCTTCGGATCGGTAAACAACATACAGATTGCGGAGGCATTAAAGGAAAAAGGGTTTGACATCGACCGCAAGAACATCCTGATCAAGGACGAGCCCATTAGGGAAGTAGGCAAGTATGTAGCCACGGTCAAACTTCACAAGGAAGTGAGCGTGGATATCGAATTTGAAGTAGTTTCCGAATAAAAAAAGAGGCTGTCTCAAAAGCATATTTAATCCCCCGCCCCCGGGGATTTTTTTATTCTTCCTACCCTTTTACCGCAATGGTTTCAATTTCCACCCGCGCGCCCAGGGGCAGCTGCACCACACCGAAAGCCGCCCGTGCCGGAGGATTCTCCGGATAATAGGTGGCATATACTTCATTCATAGCTCCGAAATCGCTCATATCGCGCAACAGGCAGGTCGATTTGACCACATCAGCGTAGCTGTAACCGGCAGCCGACAGGATGGCTCCGATATTTTTCATGACCTGCTCGGTTTGCTTCTTAATCCCTCCGTCCACCAGGTTCCCCGTGACAGGATCGATGGGAATCTGCCCGGAAATATAAAGTACACCATTCACCTCAATGGCCTGACTGTAGGGACCGACAGCCTTCGGAGCATCCGATGTATAAACGATCGTTTTCATGAGTTTAGGTATTTATTGGATTAGTAAGCATAGGGATTGTCATACCAGCTCTGACGTTTTTCGTACTTCAGGTCACGCAGAACAGACGACAGCACATTGATCTGGAAGGTATAGCTCCGCCGGTAACCGATGGGAATGAAACTGATACGCATTTCCCAGCAATGGAGATCCCGGTGTATATTGACCGAGGTGTACGAAAGCTTCTTTCCCTCAAAATCGTACCCCGAGCTCAGGGATATTTTCCATTTCGGTGTCAGGCTGATATTCCCTGAAAAACTCAGGGTCTGGGTAACGGTCTGCTGATCGGGTCGGGGCCGTGACAGGTTCAGGTTATAACGTACATTGAAGTTCCAGGGAACATTGAAGTCTACATACTCCTGGTACATATCGGGAGTCTGCATGGTTCTCTCTTTTTTGACCACAGACATATCCTCACGCAACAACTCACCGGTACCGTCGGGGGAAACTCCCTGCCGGTCGGTTTCCCCGGAAGAGCTTCCCTTTGCTGCCGAATTCAGCGACATATCCAGAGAAAGGTTAAACCGGGTCAGCCTCAGTAGTTTGCCTGTTTCCTGAAAATAAAACCGGTTGATCCTCGAACCGTTCTCGTCCAGGGCATACGGATCGAAAGACCCTCCGAACGTGATATTGATTTTGTTGAACAGGCTGGTTCTTCCACTCATACTCACGGTATTCCACCTCATGGAATCGGCAAAAATATTATACGAAGTACCGAAATTCAGGCTTTCCAGTATTTTGATCTTACGGTCTTCAGAAGCCGTATCGTTCCTGGACCTGACTTTCATTTCCAGATTGTTGTTCAGGGAAAAGTTCAGACTGCCCTGTTTTCCCCGGATAGAAGGTGCACGGTACAAAGCACCTTCAAAGTAGGAATACACCTCCTGCCGGGTACCTTCGGCATTCACCTGCACCGTGTCATAATAGTCGGGTGTTACAGACGACATATCCGGTGTATAATTAAAGCTGACCGATGGCGTCATCACATGCCGAATGGCCCTGACGGGGAAATCCGGGTTTTTAAACTGATACATCCCGAAAATTTTGGGATTCAGGGTAGCCGAGATGGAGGGAGAATAGGCATGGGCATACCGCAATCCCGGAATGGTATCGACCATGACCCGTCCGTAGGTAGAATCAAGCTCCGCATCGTAATAATCGGCCTCCCAGCGTTTTTTGATTGATTGTGTATAAAGAACCCCGGTATACTGCACATTGGGCGAAATGGAAAAATTACGAAACGGCCTGATAACGGTGGAAATGGGTATGGAATGCTGGAACCCGTTCCGCATATCACGGAACATGGCGGACGTGAACATGAGTGAATCGGTGGTTTTGATCTGATTGTCCAGCTTGGCGGAATAACTCAGCTCGATATTTTCATACCACCGGGTTTCCCCTGTGGGATTCTTTCTTTTGAAAGGATAAATACGACTCATATTGAACGCCATACGGGGAAGACTTAGGTCCACCGACTTGGTCCGGCTGTTCTGGTTATGGTTCAAACTTCCTGAAAAATTGAAAGGGGTGCCGGGCCACCGTTTGGAAAACGAAATGCTGGAGCTTTTTTGATTGGTCAGATACTTCTCGGTCTCATAACTGTGATTGCGGTCGAAGGAACTGGAACTCATATTGACACTGGCAGAAAATGAGCTGTTGGGATTGGCCTTGGCATCCTGGCTGTGGCTCCAGGTAATGGAATAATCCCTGTTGCGGCTCTGGTTACCCAGCAGCTTGTCGCCTGTTATATTATTGAAATACTGCAGGTTAAGATTCCCGCGGAAACGATAACGTTTCACGTAGTTTGAACCTACACGTAAACCCCAGGTCCCCTTCGAGTAGATATCGCCGGTAATCCTCAGATCAAAATAATCGCTCAGTGCAAAGTAATAACCGCCGTTTCTGAGGAAAAATCCCCTGTTCACCTCCTCCCCGTATTCTGGGATCAGGATTCCCGATGCCTGTTCCTGTTTATTGGGGAAAAAACCGAAAGGAAGAGCCACCGGGAGGGGAATATCGGCAATGACCAGATAGGCAGGGCCTGAAACGATCTTATTCTTGGGCAGCACCTTGGCTTTAGTAAGTGCCACATAAAAATGCGGTTCGGGGGCATCACAGGTGGTGTACTTCCCGTTCATCAGATGGATGGTCCCGTCTTCATGTCTTTTGGTAAGGGTGCTGTGCAGATACCCCCCTTCCTGTTCGGTGATCACCTCCCTGATAAAGCCGCGTTTGGTATCGAAATTATAATGGAGAATTTCCGATTCGAAAGTCTCCGAACCCTCCCTGAATACCGGTTTTCCGGCTATTTTCCCTGTACTGTCGGGCAATCCGCTGGCATACACCTCTTTTTTATCCATATCCAGCTCAATGTAATCGGCTTTCAGTTCTATGTCCATGTATGTCACCACGGCATCCCCGTACAGATACACCTTTCTTTCCGTCATATCAATATCCATGGAATCAACAGAATGGTAATCCACCGGTGCTTCCAGGTTGCCCGAAGTAGTTTCGGTAATCAGGGTATCCGCCACAGGCGGCAGGCTGTCGGCCCGGGGCAGGTACTCCGCCGTATCCGGCAAACTCAGGGTCGAATCCGGCAATATATCCCTGACCTGTGCGTTCAAGGTCAGGGGGAAAAATAGCAGGATCAGTATCAGAAATTGCCGGCCGGGAAAAAGATATTGCAACTTATATGCTATTTTTGTGAAAAAATATTTCATTCGGGCCTTCCAAAGCTACGGAAAAAACACCAACGATCGTATGACACGAATCAATAAGCGCGGGTTTTTTCATATCAAACGAAAAGTGACGGGTCTTCTTGTTTTAACCGGTTTAATTTTTGTTTTCCTCCCACCATTGCATGCTCAGGAAAACGGGCCTTACCGGGTGAGAACGGTGGTGATCGATCCCGGTCACGGAGGAAGAGATCCCGGAGCCCTGGGGAAACGCAGTAAGGAAAAGGACATTGTTCTGGCCATTTCGCTGAAGCTGGGAAAATACATTGAGCAGAACATGGACGATGTAAATGTGATATACACACGCGACCGGGACGTATTTGTGGAGCTCGATAAAAGGGCTGAAATAGCCAACGAAAACAAAGCCGACCTCTTCATTTCCATTCATGCCAACGGCCTTAGTAATTCCCGTGTATACGGGGCCGAAACCTTTGTGATGGGACTGCATACCAACGAAAGGAACCTGGAGATAGCCATGAAGGAAAATGCAGTGATCACACTGGAAGAGGATTACGCCAGCCGGTATCAGGGGTATGATCCGCATTCGGCCGAATCGTTCATCATTTTCAATCTGATGCAAAATAAGCATCTGGAGCAGAGCTTGCATTTCGCATCCTGTGTGCAGAATCAGTTCAGCGAAAGAGCCAGGCGCCATGACCGGGGAGTGAAACAGGCGGGTTTCATTGTACTCTGGATGACCACCATGCCCAGTGTGCTGATAGAAGTGGGATTTGTTTCAAATCCTCAGGAAGAGGCTTATCTGATGTCGGAACAGGGACAGGATTATCTTGCCTCGGCCATTTTCCGGGCGTTCAGGGATTATAAACAATCTATCGAAAGCCGCGAGGAAATGGCATTTTCCCAGGCCGAAGCCCTGTCACGCAGAGGGGTGCGGTACAAGGTACAGGTTACCGCCTCGGGAAGACGGATCTCCCTTGACCACGAGATGTTCAGCGGTTTCTCCCATGTGGAAGAATTCACCGGCAACGGCCTGTACAAATATGCCGTAGGAGAGGAAACCGATTACCAACGGATCGTGAAATTCAGCAAATCAGTCAGGGAGCGGTTCCCCGACGCCTTTGTTATTGCCGTACGCGACACAACGGTTATTCCCCTGTCGGAAGCACTCAGGCAGACGGAATAACCTTCCTGAATACAAAAAACTAAAACCATGAAAATTGCCAGAGAAGTAAAAATCGGTGTATTCGTTGTTCTGGTGGTGGCCTCCTTTATCTGGGGATACAGCTTCCTCAAAGGGAAAAATGTATTCAAACCGGGGACTATCTACTATGTGGTATACGACAAAGTAAACGGACTGACCGAATCCAGTCCGGTGCTGTTGAACGGATTTAAAGTGGGCCAGGTAAGTTATCTGGATCTGATACCCGACGGATCAGGCCGGCTCCTGGCGAAGATCTGGATGGAAAAAGATTTTCCCATTCCAAAAAATACGGTAGCTCAGATATACAGCGCAGATTTAATGGGAAGCAAGGCGATCAGGCTGAATCTGGCTGCATCCGGTGAATTTCACCAGCCGGGCGATACCCTGGCAAGCGATATTGAAGGAAGCTTGCAGGAACAGGTGAGCATTGAAATGCTTCCCCTGAAGCAAAAAGCAGAAAACCTGCTCCTGTCGATCGACTCGGTCATGGCCGTGATTCAGACTACCTTCAACCAGGATTTCCGGGAGAATTTTTCCGTAAGCTTTGATAAGATCAGGAGCACCATTGCCAGCCTGAACCGGTCGATGTACACCCTGGATACCCTGATCACCAACAAAGACGGATCCATTATCCGGATCCTGAACGATACCCGTTCGCTTACCGCTGAAATGGAAGCCAACAAAAAAGACATAACGCAGATCGTTCAGAATTTCCGGTCCATCAGCGATTCCCTGGCGGCAGCCGACATTACTTCCGCCATTGAAAACCTCAGCCTCACGCTGAACGAAACCCAGGCCCTGCTGAGCCGGATAAACAGCGGAGAAGGCACCCTGGGCCAGCTTATGGTAAACGACAGCCTGTACAGGAACCTGGAAGGAGCCAGCCGCGAACTGGAACAATTGCTGGCCGACCTGAAAGCCCATCCGAAACGGTATGTCCGGTTTTCACTGATCGATTTCGGAAAAGACCAGGGCGAAAAAGAAAAATAGGTCACCTGACAGGTATTCCTTTTTTCCGGATTTTTGACAACCGGCCGTTTTTTATTGACGAAGGAAGCCCGGGAAAATCCTTTCCGGTTTTCCGTTACCGCCGGTTCTTCATCTGTTCCTTCATGTAAATGGAATAATCA
>DQWH01000158.1 GCA_011042635.1 Bacteroidota bacterium
AAATACAGCCGGTGGCCGTGCTCCAGAAAGAACGCCCCGGCCAGCCGCTCCCCGCTGCTTTCCGCCATCATGATCCTGCCTGTACCGCGCCGAAGCGAATCGTTCATCAGGGATAGCAGGGCCCGGTAATGCCTATCCCTGATCCGTCCGAACTCCCGGCCCCGGTCTTTTCTGAACAGATGTACCAGATGTTCCGCATCGCCGAAAGGCTTCACCTCGATGCCCGATTTTTCCGCTCTGGACAGATTCCTCCGGGTATTTTCCGAATAGGATCTTCTGAGGGCCGCCTTTCCCGGAGAAAGGTCAAGTACCAGATTCATGCGGCAGTGCCACCGACCGGTATCTCCTCCAGACCGGTCGGTATGGTTCAGGCACAGATCCACGTAGCGTATGTGGGAAGGAAGAGCATCCAGAAACATGGCGGTAAAGGTTCCGGGATCGCCTTCCCGGCAGAAAGTACCCAGCTGCTGCACAAAGAAAGGGGTATGAACGTAGGCAATCCCGTATTTCCGGCTGACCGGAAGGGGGAATACCGCCCTGTAATCGTCCAGAACCAGGGCTTCCCATCCCGGATGGACACGGTCAAGATACCAGGATGCCGCATACACCCTGGCATGGGGCGACCATTCCACACACCGGTCCCAGCGGGACCGGTCAATTTTACTGTTCCTGAGATATCGGATCATGAGCCAGTTTTGAACCTGCTTCCATCAGTTCGGTGTACACCTTTCTCCACCCTTTCCATATTCCGCTTTCTGACAGGGAATGATTGTGCCATAACGAAACAAAATGGCCTCCCCGGCTTTTTACCTCATCCAGCAACCGGTGAAAAAGCGGTATAGCCTGTTCCGGTTCCAGGTGCATGTACTCGCACAGGGTACCGTCCATCAGGGTCAGGGGCACCAGAGTGAGCCGCCCTGTTTTCTCTTTTTCCAAATCGTAATAACGGAAAGGCACAGCTGTACCTGCCCTGAAACCCGGCTCTTCGGGAAATCCCAGGGAAAAATCGTACTGCACCCCCGCTTCTTCCAGCATCCGGAACGTTTCAGGAAAATTGATTTTCAGATAATGCTGCCGGCTGGATGTAACCGGTTTCTCCAGAATATTTTCGAGCCTGTTTTTTTCCTTCATGAGCACAGCGGGCCTGCCGGCCGCGTGGAAGGAAGGGTGCAATCCTACCCGGCTGTATGACATTCGTTCCCTGATCAGGTGCATCATGGCAGAATGAAGCGGAGGGACATTCCTGTCATGCTTTCCGTAATCTCCCACCAGAAAGAAATACACAGGATGCAGGCCATATTCCCGGTGAATGCCATCCAGCCAGTCATAAACCTCGTAGGGATCTTTACGGAAACCGGCCAGTACCATCAAACGTTCGGCAAAAACATCCGGCTGCCAGGTGGTTATATCTTTCACAGAAGCACCCAGCACTCTCCACCAGGGCCTGTATTTGTATGCCCAGGCAATATCGATATCCAGGGTAGGAAGAAAAGCGGCACCCGGCTTTCTCAACCTGATTCCCGGAAATTTCCGGCGCAGTACACCGGCCAGTAGTTCGCTCCAGTACGACACAACGGGTATTCCGAGAAATCCATGACGGCAGGCCAGGGATGCTGCAGCAGGATAACGTCCGTACTCATCGGTGGCTTCAGGCCGGTATTCCTCATAGCGGCTGATCATCCAGAAAGTGGAGGCCAGAAGATCAAAGGGAAGGGGTTCGCTTTCGGAAGTGCGGAAAAAACAGGGAATACCTTCCATGTTTTCCACACGGATATCCACTTTCTCCGTTCCCCGGCTGAACAGCAGTTCATGGGGCACCATCGCGGGAACACCTGGAAATTCACGGGAAGAATAATTCAAACGGGGACCGGTTGCCCTCCGGAATTCTGTGGCATCATTTGTAATCCGGATTTTAAGCCCAAGAAGTTCGCCCAACAGATATTCGGCTGCATAATCCAGCCGGGGTGAAGGATTTTCAGTGAATATCAGCAGCGTCATTCCGGTTTCGGGTTCACCGATTAAATGTACATTTTTTTATCCACTGATCATAGAATACCCCCACACCGAACAAATAAAAATAAAAAAACGAGGCAGGCAAATGCCCCTACCCCGTTATAACGAAGAGGAATACCTGAATTCAGGCCGGAACTATTCCATGGTTTCTTCCACGGCAGCTGTGTCGGCTGTTTCAGCAGCGGTCGTATCGATAGCTTCTTCAACCGCTTCTTCAGCAGCCTGTTCCGTAGCCTGTTCCGTAGCCTGAGGCTCTTCGGCTTCCTCTTTTGCGCCTGATTTGCAGGAAAAACAGGCGAACATGGCCATTAACATCAAAAATAACAGATTTTTTTTCATGGTTTGGGGAAATTTTTGGTAAGCGTATGGTTTTTCCTATACAAAATTAATAAATGAAACAACTAATCCGAAAAAAAAACGAAGTTTTTTTGTGATATATCTCACCCTAAGGAAACTAAAGAGCGGGCAGCAGGTCTCCCCCCACCTGTCATTTCCCACCGATCTGCATCTCCCGCACCCGGAGGGTGGGGCAAGCGAATGACCGCATAAGGTCCACATCATTTCCGGTCATATCGACAGCATTCAGGATGTCCTGTGCCGTTCCGGCAATGGTAAGTCCTTTGACAGGAAATGCAATCTGGCCGTTCTCGATCCAGAATCCGGTGGCTCCTCCGCTGAAATTACCGCTCACCGGATCGATGCCGTAGCCGGTCACTCCTTTCAGCAGGAGTCCCCTGGGTGTGGCGGAAATAATCTCCTCAGGCGTATAGGCACCAGGTTCCACAAACAAGTTGTGTACTCCTATCCCGGGCAGGGAGGTATATCCCCTGCGGCTGGCATTGCCGGTGGATTCTGTGCCGGCACGGTGAGCCACGGAACAATTGTACAGGAAGCCTTTCAGCACGCCCCGGTCAACCAGTACCCTGCGTGCCGTAGGCGTTCCTTCCCCGTCGAACGGCCTGCTTGCCATTCCTTTCGGATAGGTTCCGTCGTCAATCAAGGTCAACAGGGAAGAGGCGAACGATTTTTCCAGGCTGTCTTTCAGGAAGCTGGCTCCTTGCAATACCCTTTCCCCGTTAAGGGCACTGATCACCCCGCCCAGCAGGGAACGTCCCACATCGGGATGAAATATCACGGCCGCCCGCTGGGTTTTTACCATTTGAGGATCAAGTAATTCCCATGCTTTCCTGGAGGCTTCGGCAGCAATTTCCTCCGGGGGTTTCAGATCGGCAAAAAACCGGCGGCTGCAGTATTCTCCACCGGTATTTTTCTGTTCCCCCTTTTCAGCCACCACACTTACCCCCAGGGAACAGGCGGATGACCGGTAATGTTTCTGCAAACCGTTGGAATTGGCCAGGTATATTTCCGTTTCCCCTTCTCCGTAACCGGATCCGGAGCTTTTGGTCACCCGGCTATCCTGCATAGCCAGTTCCTCCACTTCCATGACCATGTTGATTTTCTTTTCCATGGGAACATCGACGACGGAAGGATCGTACAACCCCTCCACCTGCGTCGTGGCAGGATCGGTAGCCAGCACATTGTGCTCGTCGGGGGTAGTGAGCCTGGCAAAGGAAATGGCCTGTTTGAGCGTACTCTCGAGCGAACCGGCCGACAGGTCGTTGCAGTGGCTGAACCCCATTCTTCCCTTTACGAACACCCGGAACCCCACCCCCTGGGTAGAAGCTTCCTGAATGGTTTCCAGTTCCCCGTCCTGCACCTGAATACTGAGTTCGCGGTTAACTGCCAGGTACACTTCTGCCGCATCGGCTCCGTTGGCCAGGCATTTTTTGACAAGGTCTGCGGATAATTCTGTATAGTTCATAACTTTTTCCTGTTTAAAGTAGTAACATGATGATCCCTCAGCTTCTGCTGCCTCCCACATTGATGCCCCGGATCCTGACGGTAGGCTGCCCGGCTGATACTTCAGCCGACTGGCCCTTGCCGCAGATCCCCGGACCGAAATCCAGGTCGTTCCCCACGGCATCGATATTGGAAATCACATCCATACAGGTTCCTATGAGGGTGGCGCCCCGGATGGGCTGTGTTTTTTTCCCGTTCTCAATCAGGTAAGCCTCGCGGCAGGTAAAATTGAATACACCGGTTACCGGGTTCACACTGCCGCCGCTCAAACTCTGCACATAAATGCCCTTTCTGGTGGAGGCCAGTATATCGGCCGGTTCATCCTGTCCGCGTTCGATAAAGGTATTGGTCATTCGCGGAATGGGAAAGTGCCGGAACGACTCCCGGCGTCCGTTCCCGGTGCGCTTCATGTTCAATTGCCAGGCACTCAGGATATCGGTCATGTATCCCTGCAGCACCCCCTTTTCAATCAGCACATTACGCTGCATCTGGGTGCCCTCGTCATCGAAGTTAGTGGTTCCACGCATATTGGGCAGGGTTCCGTCGTCCACCATGGTAAATACATCGCTGGCCACTTTTTGTCCCAGTTTCCCGGTAAAAGCCCCCACTTTTTTGGCAATATTGTCGGCTTCCAGGGGATGCCCCACTGCTTCATGCACCAGGACTCCGCCCCAGCCGTTCTGCATGACCACATCCATAATTCCGGCCGGAGCTTCTTTTGCACCGAGCATGGCAACGGCTTCACGGGCCGCACGCTTTGCCACCTCCTCGGGCGGGTACTGTTCAAACATTTCGAACCCCATGTGCATCCCCAGCCGTTCCCTGGAAAGATGGCGCCGTCCGTTTTCCTCACTCAGGGCCTGAACAATAAAAAACATCTGCGGCAGTTCATCACGCAGGTACAATCCCTCGCTGTTGGCAATCACCCTTCCCCTGATTTCGTCATTGTAATCTACCAGAGCCATTTTGATCCGGGGGTCATAATCCAGGGCAGCCTGGTTGGCCCGCTCCATCACCTCAATCCTTTTCTCGTCGGCTATCTCCTTCAGGGGCCGCTCCACCGTAATAAACGATTCACGGCTGGCCTGTTCCAGCGGCACCGGCTGAACGCTTCCTCCGTTCCGTGCCACATAGGAGGCTACCCGGGCGGCATGGATCAGTTTTTCTTCGATGATCTCATCGGTGTAGGCGTATCCCGTACTGTTCCCGGCGATCACCCGCACACCACCTCCCTGGCTGATGCCAAAAAGGCCGCTTTTGAACCGGGATTCTTCCATCACGATCTGACGGGATATCCTGTTCTCCAGGTACACTTCGGCAAAATCGCCTCCCTGTTCCAGGGCAACGGCAATCACCCGCCCCAGGGTTTCTTTGTCCATGTCAATTCCGCCGGGAGACAGAGGACCCGTCTGGCAGGAAGTAAGACGGCTGAGCAGGGCCGGCATGGCGGCCACAGCAATACCCCCTTTCAGTCCTATTTCCAGAAACTTCCTGCGGGGCATATCACGTACGATCCATTTTTGTTTTCCCATATTGTTTTTTATTGTTTACCGGAACATTTGCTTCGCCCGAATTTAAAAGAAATTCGCAAACCATACAATGTTTTACTGCAGGGAGATCTTTTGTTCCGGTAACCATAGTGCCTTCATACGATCCCGGAAGAGGTCGCATGTGCCTGGTTCGGGAAGACAGTGAGGCGGGGTGTAAGTAATTGAGTGATTGAAAAACAGTTATATTCAGAATCTGCCGTTCACTGAGAATTCTTCGCATCCCTGTATAGTCACATTTCTGCAAACAGGGTGAGCATGATACATTGTACGGCTTCTTGTCCTACAGGAATTCTGGTAAGTTTCGGGAAAAAGATATTCCCCTTCGGTATACGGATCACCTCCTCATACACACTCTGCATGGCCTGTACCAGCGCCTGCAGGTACCAGGCTATGGAAAACCATGATATTCGTTCGGGAAAACGGGGAGAAACCTGCACCTATTGTAGAGAGATTGAATAACCGCATGCCCTCACTAATCCATTCACTATACATTTCCGGGGTTGTCGTCTGAAGCAGCAAGAAACACCTGGTTGTTTATTACTGTCTCCCTGCCTATCATTTTTCTGGCGCTGGGCAGAATGTAAACTGCGCAGCCAGGCTGAAAACCGGTACAGCAATTCTGTCCGGCTTACCTTATCTGCAGCTCATGGAGTTTCCTGTATATACCGTCTTTCCCGATCAGGTCACGGTGTGATCCCTTTTCCACAATCCTTCCTTGTTCCAGCACAACGATCTCATCGGCATTTTTGATGGTAGAAAGGCGGTGGGCGATCACAATAGAAGTCCGGTTTTTCATCAGGTTCACTATGGCATCCTGCACCAGGCGTTCCGATTCGGTATCCAGGGCCGAGGTAGCTTCGTCGAGTATCAGAATGGGAGGATTGCTCAGCACCGCCCGGGCAATGCTGATCCTTTGCTGCTGACCGCCGGAGAGTTTCGATCCGCCCTCCCCCACATTCGTAAAATACCCCATGGGGGTTTCCATGATAAAATCATGGGCATTGGCCACTTTAGCCGCGGCGATCACATCTTCTTCCGTAGCGTTATCCACACCGAAGGCAATATTATTATAAAAGGTATCATTGAACAGGATCGACTGCTGGCTGACAATGCCCATCATATGCCTCAGATCCTCTATACGGTAATCGGAGATAGGTATTCCGTCAATCAGCACCACCCCTTCCTGCGGATCGATAAAACGCGGAATCAGGTCTACCAGAGTGGTTTTCCCCGCCCCCGATTTCCCCACCAGGGCCACCGTTTTCCCTTTGGGGATGGTCAGATCAATATGCAGCAGCACCCACTCCTTGTCGTACCTGAAGCTGACATCGCGGAATTCGATGGACGAGCGGAAAGTTCTGATCCTTCTGGCATCGGGTTTGTTGAAGATGGTCACAGGAGCATCCAGCACCTGGTCGATCCTTTCGGCGGAAGCCAGCCCCTTTTGCAGGTTGAAATATGCGGTAGAAATGGACTTGGCAGGAGTAATGATCTGGGAAAAGACCACCAGATAGGCAATGAAAGCCTCAGAATTCAGTCCCCCGGCGCCTTTCAGCACCAGGGTTCCTCCGTACCACATCAGGATCATCAACACCAGGGTGGCCAGAAATTCACTGGCCGGACTGGCCAGGTAGCGCCTTCTGTGCACTTTGTTCATGATCCGGGTGTAGAAATTATTCACATCCCGGAACTTCTCCGTCATTTTTTCCTCTCCATTGAATGCCTTGATGATCCTCAGTCCGGAAAGGGTTTCCTCGATGATAGAAACGATCATGCCCAGCTTTCGTTGTCCCCGGAAAGAAGTGGTACGCAACGATTTTCCCACCTTCCCGATCACCCAGCCGCTGAGGGGCAACAATACCAAGGCAAACAAAGTTAGCGGCACGCTGGAGGTCATCATATAGGTCAGATAAATCAGGATGGTTATCGGGTCCTGGAAAATCATCTCCAACGAGCTGATGATGGATACTTCGATCTCCTGTACATCGGTGGATATCCTCGAAATAACATCCCCTTTCCGGGCATCGGTATAATAGCTCATGGGCAATCGCAGGATCTTATCGTATATGGTATTGCGCATGTCTTTCACAGCCCCGGTTCGAATAGGCGCCATGAAATAGTTTGCCAGAAACTTGAACAGGTTTTTCAGGAAGAACGTCACCACCACAAACAGACTCACAATCAGCAGGGCATTTTCGCTTCCTTTCCACTCGATCAGCCGGGCGATATTGTAATTCAGCACCTGGTGCAGGTAATCGGCCGTAAAAGTAAAGCTGCCGGGCCGGACAATTCCTGTCAGGTCCTGCTCAAACAGAATTTTCAGGAAAGGCACCACCATGGTGAACGAAAAGAGGGAAAAACAGGCTGCCAGCAGGTTAAAAATGACATTCAGCACGGCATACCCCCAGTAGGGAGTAATATAGCCCAGTATTCTGTTGATTTTTTTCATAGAAATACCTGCATCAGCTAATACCCGGTATAATTCCCCGGTTCAATGCGTTTCAGTTCTTTTTTTACCTCCTCCCGCACATCCAGGGAATCGATGAACCGGTGAATGGTTTCTCGTGTGATCCGCCGGTGGGTACGGGTCACTTCCTTCAACTTTTCATAGGGATCGGTATACCCTTCCCGGCGCAATACCGTTTGAATGGCCTCTGCCACCACACTCCAGTTCCTGTCAAGATCTTCTCTTACAGCGTCGGCATTCAGCTGCAGCTTGCCCAGTCCACTGATGGTCGATTCCATAGCGATCAGGGTATGGGCCAGAGGGACCCCGATATTCCTCAGCACTGTGGAATCGGTCAGGTCGCGCTGCAGCCTTGACACCGGAAGCTTGGCCGATAAAAAGGTAAAAACGGCATTGGCCACCCCCAGATTCCCTTCGGAATTTTCAAAATCAATGGGATTGACCTTGTGGGGCATGGTAGAAGACCCCACTTCTCCCTTTTTGATCTTCTGCCGGAAATAATCCATGGAAATATATGACCACATGTCCCGGTCCAGATCAATCAGAACGGTATTGATCCTCTTCAGTGCATCGCACAGAGCGGCCAGGTGGTCATAATGATCAATCTGGGTGGTGGTCTGGGAACGCTGAAGCCCCAGAACATCATGAACCAGCCGGTTTGCAAATTCCACCCAGTTCACCGATGGATAGGCCACCCTGTGTGCATTGAAGTTGCCGGTAGCTCCTCCGAACTTGGCTGAGAAAGGCACCTGGTCGAGCAAATCCACCTGTTTCTCCAGGCGTTCGACAAATACCTGTATCTCTTTCCCCAACCTGGTAGGTGAAGCAGGCTGACCGTGGGTACGTGCCAGCATGGCCACTCCGGCATATTTATCGGCCAGGTTGCGAAGCCGGTCGATCAGTTTCTGCAGTGCCGGACGGTATATCTCCCGCATGGCTTCTTTCAGGGAAAGGGGAATGGCCGTATTGTTCACATCCTGGGAAGTCAGGCCGAAATGCACAAACCCCGTGGCCTGCTCCATTCCTGCTTCTTTCAGTTTCTCCCTGATAAAATATTCCACCGCCTTCACATCGTGATTGGTGCTTTTCTCAATTTTCTTGATGCGTTC
>DQWH01000084.1 GCA_011042635.1 Bacteroidota bacterium
ATGGCTTCCTTCCCACCAGCCTCTGTTCCACTCCGTTTCACGAACAGAACATGCCAACAAACGTATTATTATACGTTATCGACAAAACTCAACACTCACATGCCGCACAATATTTGTCAATGTTCCTTGAAATCTTCCCTGCTAAACCTAATTTTGTATTTTGGCATGTAAAAAATCATAGAACCATATAATAAAACAGACTATTGATGAGATTACCGTTTTTCTTCCTTACCCTCATAATCGCCTGCCTGGCTGCTGCAACGGCACAGGATGATTTCAAAGCCAATACTCCCGGTGCAGGGAATCCCCTCCTGCCGGGTTATTTTGCCGATCCTACCATAAAGAAGATCGGGGATATCTACTACATATATGCCACTACCGATAACGAGATGCTGGCTTCGGGGGCCCCTACCCTGTGGTACAGTAAAGATTTCCGGAACTGGTATAACTACACCCTGGATATCCCGTCGCTGGAATCCGTCAACCTGCGTAACTTCTGGGCACCCGATATGGTGGAAGGAGCAGACGGCAAATATTATCTCTATTTCGGCAACTGCCAGGCAGGATGCAAGATATATGGCTATGTATCAGACACACCGGTGGGTCCCTGGACCAAGCTGCACGAAGATGACACACCGGTGATCCCCGACGGCTACCCGCGAAGGGGCTTCCCCTCCCTCGATGCCCAGTTCTTTACGGATGATGACGGGACGATCTACGCCTACTGGGGAACCTGGGTGCACTACAATAACGGGTATGCGGTGGGTATCCTGGATAACAAAACCATGGACTCGGTGTCGGAAGGGAAAAACATCCCGGTCGGGCAGACACCGGAACCTTTTGAAGCGCCCTATATGATGAAGAAGAACGGAAAGTATATTCTCATGTATTCCGGCGCTTCGTGTCATGACGAGACCTACAATGTCCGTTATTCCTATTCAGACAGTCCATTCGGCCCCTTTACACCCGGCGCCAACAACCCGATCCTGAGCACCAATAAGGACCAGTCGGTTCATGGTCCGGGACATCACTCGGTGCTGCAGAACGGCGAAGACTATTATATCGTCTACCATCGTCACGACTACCCCATGACACGAGGCGGCATGTCGCGGCAGGTGTGTATTGACAGCCTGATATTCGAAAACGACTCAACCATCCGGAAGGTCATCCCCTCGCACAGCGGAATTGCCCCTTTCGAGAAATCCGATGTGCCCGGGGATATCGCATACCTGGCCAAAACAACGGCATCATCATACTACCACCTGGATGCGGCAGGATACGACTACCGTTACCTCCCCTCCTATGCGACCGATAACAATAACGCCACCCTGTGGAAGGCGGCAGACAACAGCCTGCCGCAGTACCTGACCATCGACCTTGGCAAGGTGAAAAAGGTCAGCAGGGTGATGACCCAGTTCGAATTTGCAAGCTATTATTACCGGTATATCCTTGAATACTCCAGAAACGGGAAGAAATGGAAAATATATGCCGACCGGTCGGATAACTACACCTCGGGAAGCCCGATGATCGATGATAACGACGTGAAAGCACGCTATATCAGGCTTACGGTGCTGGATACCGAAAAGACAGGACTGCTGGCGGCGGTATGGAACATCAGGGTGTATGGTTCCCGATTCGATATCCCGCTCGGCCTGGTAAACAAACCTTCTGAGAACGAACCCGGTGCACGAAGTTCGCGGGAGATGGTGTTCGGGTTTGACCTGACAGATGTCCCGGAGAACGATCCCCTCGATTCCCTGCCCAATACCGGGTCGGTTGGCGGCCATTTCACCAGGCACGGCGAGGTGAGAATGGCCCGGGATGAAGAGGGTGTGAAAGCCATTGAATTCATCAGAGGATCGCTCATCCTGGAAGACAGATCCGTACCGCAGAGCCTGGCATGGAACGGCTCCTATACCGTTGCCACCTGGGTAAAGAACCCGGATGTACCCAGGGAAGGAGAATGTCTGGCTTCATGGTGCAACCGGTATGCCTACCATCTGGCAAACTCCTGGAATGCGCTCTTCTACAACAGCGGCAATTACGGGGCTGCAGGCCATCTCGATGGTCATTTTGATATGCGCTACCGGAACGTGCCGGCAGAAAACGAGTGGCACCATATCGTGCTGACTTTCGACGGAGTGGCGGAAAAAATCTATGTGGACGGGGTGCCCGATAACTCCCAGATCATGACTCTTGCATCGGCCGTTGACAATGCCAGATTTATTATCGGCGCTTCCGACGGCAGGGGAGAAAACTACTCAGGATACATGGCCTCGCTGAGAATGTATGACTATGCCCTCACACAGGAAGAGATCATTGCATTGATGAGGGAAACAGACCCCCGGTAAACAAACAGGCGGTATCATCTGATAGCCTTTATTATAATTATTATTCAAGAAAATAATTTAACAATGATTCCGGCAAGATTCAGGATAAACCCAGCGCTTACGGTGGCCATCATAGTGTCAGTATCGCTTACGAACCGTGTTAATGCAGGTAGTAAGAAGACGGCCGACGGCCACGGAAATGTGAAAGAGTTATACATACCCGGGAAGGTATTCCGGATACCCGAGGGTAACGACTATACCAGCCGGGAGAGCGATTACAGCTTTCACCGGATGGTGGAATCGCCCAATATAGCCATCTTCTGGCATAAGGAGTATGGCGACAACCCGCTGACCCATCCCGATGAGAAAAAGCGGTTTGATGTACATGAACTGCTTAGCGAATGCGAAAGGTTCTACAACTACTATGTTGATGAACTGAAGATGGTTGAAAAGGGCCACTCCCTGACCGACCGGTACAAACTGCTCGTTTATGTCTTCGGCGGCGACGAAGGAACCGCCTTTGGCGGAGGAGCGGAAGATAAGATAGGCGTTCTGTGGACCAATGCCTCCCGGATCAGGAAAGGCCCCTACGGTGTTCTGGCTCATGAGATGGCTCATTGCTTCCAGTTCCTTTCGCGAATGGATACCGGAAACGGCCCCAGGGGAGCGATTAATGAAATGTCGGCGCAGTATATGTTATGGCAGGTTTATCCCGAATGGATGACCTTTGAGAACTACCACCTGGTAGATTTTATGAAAAAGACCCATTTCGCATTCCTCCATCCAACCAATATGTACCATTCTCCCTATGTGCTGGAGTACTGGTCGCATAAGCACGGAAAAGAGTTCTTCGGTAAACTGAGCCGCGAAACCGAACCGGGCGAAGATCCGGTGATGACATACAAGAGGATAACCTCCATAACCCAGGAGGAGTTTAACGATGAGATGTTCGATGCCTGCCGCCGGTTTATAACCTGGGATATGGAACGGATCAGGAAAGTAGCCGCCCCCTATGCCAATCAACACCATACCGTTATCAACGAGGCCGGCGACGGATGGTACAGGATAGCACCGGAAAAGTGTCCGCAGAACTATGGCTATAACGGCATCAGGCTTCAGGTTCCGGAAGCAGGCACCAGGGTAAGACTCACTTTCGAAGGCATGGCCGGTGCCAAAGGATACAATGCTGTGAAAACCGATAAGGCCGGATGGCGTTACGGTTTTGTGGCTTACCGGAAGGATGGCCAACGTGTTTACAGCGATATGCATAAAGATACTGACGGCAAAGCGGTATTCAGGGTACCTGAAAATACAGAACACCTGTGGCTGGTGGTGATGGGTGCACCCACCGAACACTGGCCTGTTGCCACACGGCGCCGGGGACAGACCGAACCGGCAGAAGAAGAACAATGGCCTTACCGGTTTAAACTGCAAGGCACCGCCCCGGATGAATCGATTATTCAGCAGAGAACCCGGGAACAGAGACCCGGCACATAATTACTCCAACCGGAATAAGGTTTGAGCCGGGGTTTTCCGAAAAAAACACGGCCCCTAAACAACCAAGCAACTCAACACCCCGCCCTTTCTCTTTATAATAATACAGCCACTGTTATAATTTTCGCAAATCACTCCTGATTCACTGTGCACGGAAAGTCTGCCTTAACACAAAAGAAACGAAATCACAAACAGTAATATGTGTGACAGCTTGCCATTGTGACAGCAAACATTACAATGGAAAAGAAGAACTTTACCATAATGAGGCAATTTCGACCGGCGAACTGGACTTTTCGGACCTTTCCGAAGTTTGTTGGATCATGGGATTAAAAGACATAAAGGATACGGAACATTTTATTAATCTGTATTCCAGTAAAAACAGCACTCAGTTATTAAATCAAAACATATTTTTATGTATCAAACACATTGAATCATTAACAATCGTTGATTTTACAAACCGTAGCCTAACCGGTCAGGAAAATATAATTTTCAATACACAGCCCTTTCCTTTTTTTGTCTTTTCCCTCCCGGTTTTTTATTAACTTTAACCGGTTCGGCAGGGAAATTCCCTTCCTTAGGGTTCCCTGGCTGCCATTGTAAAGCTATGACGAAAGTTAAATTCATCCATACGGCCGACCTGCACCTGGATACTCCTTTCCGGGGCCTGTCGGAATGGGATCCGGAGCTGGCCGGAAAATTCAGAGATGCCACGTTCCAGAGCTTCAGAAACATCACCGGCCTGTGTCTGCGCGAACAAGTGGATTTCCTGCTTATTGCAGGCGATATTTTCGATTCGGAAAACCGGAGCCTGGCTGCCCAGCTCAGGTTCGTAGCCGAACTAAAAAGACTGACCGAAAAGGAAATACCGGTGTACTTCGTTTGCGGCAACCACGACCCCCTCCCTTCCTGGATGGAAAACCTCCGCCTGCCGGAAGGGGTCCACCGCTTCAGCTCCGGAACCGTGGAACACCTTACCTATACCCGCGATAACCTTCCGGTAGCCGATATATATGGGATCAGTTTCCCCGAAAAGTCCGTACGCGAAAACCTGGCCCTGAAGTACGAACGGAAAAAAGACCCCGCTCCCTTTTCCATAGCCCTGCTGCACGGTACGGTGGGAAATCCCGGTCCGCACGAAAATTACGCCCCTTTCCGGGTGGACGAGGTAGCCCAGAAACCGTTCGATTACTGGGCTATGGGCCATATTCACAAACCGGCTGTGATCAGGAAAGCCCATCCGGCCATGGTATATCCGGGAAACCCCCAGGGAAGGGATTTTGGGGAAACCGGCCTACGGGGCTGTTATCTGGTGGAACTTTCCGACAACCACATGCCCCGGCTTCAGTTCATACCAACGCAGTTGTTCCGTTTCGAAACGATCACCCTCGACCTCACAGGAGAAGACCGTATCGACCGGTTGCCGACCCGGGTGGAAGAGGCCATAAGAAACATCCCCGCTTACAATGAATCAGGCAGTTATATGATACGCCTTACCTTCACGGGAAGGACACCCCTGCATGCACACCTGAACCGTCCGGGCGAAAACACCCGGCTGGCAGAACTTCTCAATGAAGGACAATCCCCTTCCGGCCCCTTCACCCGGATAGACCGCATCGATATCCACACCCGGCCCGATATGGATCTGGCCCAGGCAAGGAAAGGGAATGATTTCCCGTCCGAGGTACTGAAAGCGTTCGATGCTTGCGAAAACGACCGGGAAAAGCTCAGGGCCCTGCTTACAGATATTCAGAAAGAATTCAGCCACCATGCCGCCCGGCGCATCCTGGATGAACTGTCGGAAGAAGAAGCCGGAGAACTGCTCGACCGGGCCCGCTGGATGCTGATGGACCGCCTAACCGAAGAAAAGGAAGCTACATGATCCTGAAAGAGATCCATATTGACGGCTTTGGCATATTCCACGGGTTCACCCTCGACAAACTGGACCGGGGCGTCCACATCATCCGGGGTGAGAACGAAGCAGGCAAATCCACCCTGCTGAAATTCCTCCGGTTCACCCTTTTCGGGTATCCGCGCTTCCACGACCAGCGGATGCCACCCCTGCAGGGAGGAAAACACGGAGGCCGTATCCGGACACTGTTTTTGTCAGGAGAAGAGGCCGTGTTCGCGCGCACGTCAGATGACCGCATCAAACTGACATACCGCGGACAGGAAAGCACCAGCCCCACCCTGTGGTCGCAACTGCTGGGATATGCCACTGCAGCCCTTTTCAGTAACGTGTATGCCATTTCACTGGACGAGCTGGCCGACCTGAAGCAACTAAACGAATCGGGGATGCAGGACAAACTGTTCAGCGTGGGACTGGGAATGGGTAACACCTCAATCGGGGATATCGAGAAGGACATTCAGGAACTGACCGACCGGCTCTACACTCCCAGGGGGAGAAACCAGAAGATTCCCCACATCATGAATGCACTGGAAGAAAAATCCCGCCATATATCCGGCATACAGGAGCATCTCCCCCGGTACACAGAGCATACCGGAAATATCAAAATGCTGGAAGAGCAGTTGAAACAGATGGAAAACAGGCTGGACACCACCCGCAGAGAAAAAACCCGCCTGGAACATTACCTGAAATGTTACCCTTCCTTCATAGCTATTAAAAAAGCGGAAGAAGAACTGAAGGAACTGCCTCCCCTGCGGGATTATCCGGAAAACGCTTCCGAAGAAGTGGAAAAACTGGAAGAAAAAGAAAACGAGCTGAAAGAAAGGCTCGAAACCCTGATGAACGGCAACGGCCAGGAAGAAGGGATCCGCGGGCTGGAAGAAAAGGCCGGGAAAGTGAAGGTGGATGAACAACTGCTGGAACAGGAAAACACCATTGTGCACCTGAAGGAAAACCTGGAGAAATACAGGCAGGCCCGGCACGACCGGCAAGAAGAGGAAGAACAGGTGGAAAAACTGCAGCAGTCCATTAATGCATATATTCAAAAAATCGGTGAAAACTGGTGTGAAGAAGATGTTCTCCGGTTTACGGGGCACATCGTTCATAAAAACAGGATCAGTGAATTCCGGGACCGGATGACCCGGGCCGCAGACCGCCTCCGTAATGCCGAAGCCGTATTTGCCGCCAGGCTGAGTCAGGAAAGGCAGATCAACGTAAAGAACCTTATGCTATTCCTGGCGGTCGTGCTTCTGACCGGCACGCTGGCCGCCGCTTACTACAGACTTTATGTACTGGCGGGTGTTCTGGCGGTAACAGCTGCTGGACTTCTTACCGGGAAAAACTATCTGCTGAACCGCGATCTTCCCCGGCGTCTGGAGAACGAACTGGAAGAAGCCCGGAAAGAAGAACAACAGGTCAAAAAGGAATATGAACAGTATCTGAAGCAAGAGTTGAACCTCCCCCCTTCCCTGTCGCCCGAGGCGGCCCTGGAGATGATCGGCGCCATCGAACAAGTGGTAGAAACCATCGCGCGGCGAAACAAACTGAAGGAAAAGATCAGCCACGACCGTTTGCCCTTTATCCGGAAAACGGAAGAAACGGCCCGTTCTCTCCGGCACTTCCTGTCCGAAGGGGGCACACACGGAGATACGGCAGAAATAATCAAACAGCTGTCAATCGCCTGCCGGGAAGCTGTCCGGGCGAAACAGACAAAAGAAAACCTGCTGGCAGATATAGACCGGCGGAAGAAAGAATATGAAAACGCAGAAAACAGGCTGAAAGAGATCCGGCAAACGATGCGGGAATGGATTGACAAACTCGGCGCTTCGGACCGCGACAACCTGAAAGAGAAAATCAGGGTCAACCGGCAGGTAAAAAACCTTCTGGAAACGAAAAGGAATGCGGAAGAAACCATCGAGACCATTGCCGGCCTGGGAAAAGCGGGAGAAGTACTGGAATACCTCGGCCGCCACGGGAAAGACATCCTGGAAGCCAGAGAAATGGCCCTGGCTGAAGAGATCAGGAAGCTGGAACAGGATATCCGGGAAAAATCTGCCGATCTGGGCGCCCTGAAAAATGAACTTTCGCGGATGGAAGGGGAATCGGAACTGGCCGGAGCCCTCACTTCCCTGGAGTCGGAAAAGGAAAAGCTCAGGATGGCCTGGAAAGAATGGCTCACCGGCAAACTGGCCCTGAGAATCCTTCAGGAGGTAAAATCCCTGTATGAGAAGGAAAAGCAGCCGGAAGTGGTAAAAAAAGCAACCCGTCATTTCGCACGGGTTACCGGCCAGCGCTACACCAGGCTGTCGGCGGGTCTGGATCCATCCGGTGAAGTAAGGGTGTACGACCGGCAGGAAAATGCCAAAAAAGTCGCCGAGCTCAGCCGGGGAACCCGCGAACAACTCCTGCTGAGCCTGAGGCTGGGATACATAGAGGAATATGAACGGCAGGCCGAGCCCCTTCCCCTGATCGTGGACGAAGTACTGGTGAATTTCGATCCGGCACGCGCCAGGAGAACCGCCGAACTCCTGCAGGAATTTGCCGCCGGCAGGCAAGTACTTATCTTTACCTGCCATCCTTCCACCGAAAAATACTTTGACCCCTCCGCCGTGCGTGTGATACCACTCCGGCAGGAAGATTGATACAAAATTGCCTGCCTTCGACAATTGATTAACCGGCCATGAAATATCCCCCGCGATTTCCTGCCTTTTTCCTTCTGCTGCCTGCAGCCGCCGGCAGCAAGGACGAGGTATGGCCCGATCCCGTTGAATATTCCCCTGATTTCTCCCGGACCTGCCTGCCAGAAGATGGGCAAAAGGATATGCAACGATATTTCTGATTTCTGTCCCTTCACGTCCATCGTGGTTAAATTGTTCCCGACTTTTGAGACAGCCCCTGCTCCCTGCAAAAACAAATCGACTCCGTCAGGTTCAAGTTTGAATGGGTATCCGGTTTTTTTTTGTCATGTTATTACCTGGTCGCTCCAATGGGGCTCTGTTTCTCATCATTTCCAATGATTCAAATTACCATAAACCATCCGGCCGCCTGGCGGCGGCCTGTTTGTAATAACGGATCCATTGCGCATGAATACCAAGACAGCAGATTTCCACAATACGGAAGTTAATAGTACAGGATAAATG
>DQWH01000091.1 GCA_011042635.1 Bacteroidota bacterium
AAAAAATTCCATCCAGAACCATTCCCCGCTAATGGGCGAGGTGGAACGGATCACCCGCACCCCTTCAAAACGGCCTGCCAGCGCATCAAATTTCTCCGCTTCGGGCGGAACAATGGCCAGCACTTGCGAAACCGTTTGAAAGGGAATATTTTTCCCGTCGAAAGACCGGATAAAAGGCCTGTACAACTCACAGCGCTTTTCGAAATCGGGATTCGGCTTTTTCCCCGGAAAATACACAAAATGGTGATTGTCGGGCACTTCCCTGTGCACCATGAATCCTACCCCCTCCTCCACCAGCTTTTCAACCACCGCATCCGCCAGAGGCCGGTCAAGGCTGCAGGCATGCACCAGCTTTTTGTTCTTCCAGTCGTATATCCCGCAACCGGTACTGAAAATAAGGTAGTCGATGGGAAAATCATCGGGAATGAGCCGTCTGAAAGAAAACAGGTTCCGTCCGGTGGCGATCACACGCACAATCCCTTCTTTTTCCATCCGGTGAAGGGTTTCGAGGTCGCGACTGCTCACGCTGTTCACCGGATGATGCAGGGTGCCATCGAAATCGGTCAGGACCATTCCCGGTCTGGTCTTCTTCTTCATATTTAGTCGAGTATCTGGTAAGATCCGTTATTTACCGGCATATTCAGGGTATTCAGCACCCTTTCGAGCATGATCCCTTCATTGGGATCGTAATTATAACCAAAGGTAATGCGAACCCCGCTGGAAATGAAATGTACGGCCCGGTCGATGGCAACGGGCAGGCTGTCGCCCTGCAAAAGCGAGCCCACCATCACACTGGCAAAGCAATCGCCTGTTCCGGGATAATCGGCCGGCAGGTAATCACAGCTTACCCGCCAGAAACGGTTATCCTGGCGGTTATAGGCGATCACCGTGGTCCGTTTGTCGGAATCCGGGTCTGGCACACTGGTCACCACCACCATGCCGGGACCCATTTCCGAAAGTTTTTTGATCCAATCTTTCAATTCCTCCGTCCCGATTTGCGCGGGCGGTTCCTTCCCGATCAAAAAAGCGGCTTCCGTGAGGTTGGGGGTGATCAGATCGGCCCGGCCGATGAGTTGCCGCATTTCGTTCACCATTTCCGGCTTCATGGGGCCGTACAATTTTCCGTCGTCGCCCATCACCGGATCAACCACTACCAGCGGGTCGTCGTGCCTGAAGGCGGTGATCATTTCTTCCACCATTCTGATCTGGCGGTGAGACCCGAGAAAACCGCTGTAAATACCATGAAAACGTACTCCCAGCTTTTTCCAGTGGTCGATAAAAGCCGGCACATGGCCGGTCAGGTCAACAAAATGGAATTCATTATACCGGCTGTGTGCCGAAAGCACCGCCGTGGGCAATGGACATACCTGAATGCCCATGGTGGAAAGAATGGGAATCACAGCCGTAAGCGACACATGGCCTATTCCCGAAAGATCGTGTATGGCAGCTACCCGTTTGACAGGACTCTTCATAAAGATCAGTATTTCATGTTTTCATTCAGCCAGTTTCCCGCTTCCTCTATCCGGGAAGGTTTCCCCACATCCATCCACACATCACCGTTGTGCGGGTAGGCCAGCACCGGATGGGTCCGTGCCAGTTCCAGGTAAACGGGAATGATGGGAAAAGACGGTTCGTCTGCTGTATACAGATTGAATATCTCTGTGGATAACACATGTATGCCACTGAATGCCAGCGGTACCAGGCGCCTGTTCCGGGTATCATTCCCTTTGATCTCCCCTGTTCCGTCATCTTTCCAGGCCCTTAACCTTCCGTTTTCATCAAACAACAGATAACGTGAGGATTTCCGTTCCCTTACCGCCAGGGTAACCAGGGCGCCCGATGCTCTGTGCTTTTCGATCATCCGGTCGAGATCAATATTACTCACCACATCCACATTATACACCACACAGTGCTGTGCCCGGCTCAGAAAAGAGGCCGCGTGAAAAATCCCTCCCCCGGTATCGAGCAGCCGGTCTTCTTCTCCGGATATTTCCATATCGACTCCGAACCCGCCCTCCCGGTCAATATATTCTCTCACCTGCTGTGCATGGTGGTGCACATTCACTACAATACGGGTGATTCCGTGGCTGATCAGCTTTTTCACGGCCTGTTCCAGCAGGGTATACCGGCCCACCCGTAAAAGGGCTTTGGGCTGGTGCCTGGTATAGGAGTCCAGCCGGGTTCCCATTCCGGCAGCCAGGATCATTCCCCTTATGTTTCCGTTGTTTCCCATCCCTCTCAGGCATTTCCTGTTTCAGGTATTTTTCCCCAGTTCGCGGTGCCACACCTTCACATCCACCGGATAGGCCGACCGCAGACGTTTGGCCAGCCTTTCCGCCATATACACCGAGCGGTGCTGCCCTCCGGTGCATCCAAAGTTGACCATCAAATGCCTGAAGTCGCGGCTCACGTATTTTTCCACGGCTTCCGACACCATCCGGAAGGCATCGTTCAGGTATTTTTCCACTTCTTCCTTTCCGTTAAGGAACCCGATCACTTCCCGGTCGAACCCGGTTTTATTACTGAACTCAGGCAACCTGCCGGGATTGTCAAGAAAACGGCAATCGAACACAAACCCTCCCCCGTTTCCGGAATAATCGGCAGGAATACCGTTCTTGTATGAAAAGCTGGTGATCATCACCCGCAGGCCCTCGCCTCCGGGATCCATATGGCGTAATTCGTCGGCAAAAGAAGCTTCCGACATACGGGGAAGGATATCTTTCAGATAGGGTATTTCTACCGGCATCTCCCGGGCCGCCAGCAGGGAATTCAGATTTTCCAGAGCCGGCAGGATGCTGCGGATGAAATGGGGTTTCCCTTCAAACCATCCCCTGTAACCGTATGCGCCCAGCACCTGCATCATACGGAGCAGGGCAAAGCCCGCAAACTCTTTCCGGAAGCGCTTCTCATCCAGACGCAGGTGCCTGCCGGCTTCCCTCAGGTAATGGGCCAGCAACTCTTCCCTTTCTTCTGCGGTAAAACCTGCCCGGGCCTGAAATAACAGCGAAGCAGGATCATAGGCCAGAGGGCCCTTTCTGCCTCCCTGGTAATCGATATAATACAAACCATCCCGGCAAATGTGGATGTTCCTGCTCTGAAAATCGCGGTACGTGAAAAAGGAGGCATCGGCCGAAGCCAGAAAAGAGGACAGCTCACCGAAATCCTCCTCCAGCTTAGCTTCATGAAAAGGTACTCCCGAAAGGCACAGGAAGAAATATTTGAAATAATTCAGGTCCCACATCATCGACTGCCGGTTAAAACGTTTCACCGGATAGGCCTGTTCCATATCCAGCTTTTCCCCTCCCGTCAACTGAAACCTGAGCAGGTCGGTCAGCGCATGACGGAAATAATCCATCACCACAGGTCTGTCACCACCCGGTTTCCCGGCCGCCAGCACCCTTCCAAAAAGGGTGTCATCGCCCAGATCGCTGATCAGATACAGGGATTTTTCCTCATCACCGGCCAGCCACCAGGGAACCGGCAGTCCCAGCCGGTTGAACTGACGGGTAAAAGAAGCAAAGGCCCGGTATTCCGAATTATGGGGATGATATACCCCGATCGCCGTTTTCCCTCCGCCGGTAAGGCGATAATATTCCCGGCTGGATCCCGAAGGCGGGAAAGCCTCTATCCCGGTTACTTCTTCACCCGACCAGTTTTTAAAAAGTTCCTGCAGAAAAGGTATGAAATGTTTCAATGTTCAGCGTTTTACCCGACAAAAATACAACTATTTACAAATAGGCATGAATTTCCTACTTTTAAAACGTCAATCGCCCGCTCATGCGTTTGGAACTATATAAAAAAGATCTGAACAATGTGGTGGAACTGTATATTCTGGAAGAGGACCTTCCCTGTCATCCCGGCATCCGGGAATCGTTTTTTCTGGATACGGAAGTGTTCAACCTGCTGACCCATTGTTTTGAAGCCAGTCATTCCCTGTACGATTACCAGGAACCCACCCGCTACTCGGCAAGGAATATCGTGGCCCTGCACCATGCCCTGATGAAAGAACTGAACATTCTGGACGAAATACAGGACGAGGTGTCCTTCATTTCCCTGGTTAAAAGCCGGTTTATGGGCGATCTGTTCCTTTCTGCCCTGGAAGAACAGGATGCTTTGTGGGAGAGAAAATGGAAGTTCTACCGCGACCGCCTTGCCGGAGTGGTACGGTCACTGGCCGGTTTAACGGAAGAGTGTATGAATAACGGGAAAACCCTGTGGGTAACGGGTCATTAGGTCCTTCCCTTTCTGCGACCTGAGCCGGCTTCTCCTGCTTCGAAAAAATTTTTCACCCGGGCAATCATCTGGTTTTCGGTCATTTTATCGGCCTTTTCCACCTGCACGTGGATATTCCTCAGGGCTTTGTTCCCGCGGATCTCCTTCCACAGCTTTTTCCCTGTTCCCGCCGGACCGAACAGGTATATTTCCTTCACTCCGTTCATGCGCAGCATCAGTCGTTCGAAATACTCTTTGAACTGGTGTTTTCTCCTTTCCGTTCTTTTTTTTACAGGATTAATAAACATGCCTCCCAGGCGTGAGGCATCTTTGGTTTCGCCTTCGATCCTTACCCTGCTTTCCACATCTGACACGATGTGTTCCACCCTCACCTGATCATCCGACAGAAAGATCAGGCAGGCCTTCTCGCAGTTAAGCCAAATACCCAGTTTTGTATCCATAAAATTGTTTTGATTTAAGAGATATGTCATCCACAGAAGCCTGAGAATTTAAACAATCCGGAAGAACCTTGGGGCCGGGAAACCCACATGCTTAAAGATAATCAATCTCCGTTAAGATTTCAAGTGCAAACGGAACTTTTTACCACCGTTTTTGTATGAAAATGACAGAGTGTAAAATATTCCTTCCAGGAAAGGTAGGGAAGGGAGGGAAGGAAAAAAAAAGAGGAACCGGAAACCGGATCCCCCTGAATATTTTCTGACGCTGTGCCCAGGACAGGACTTGAACCTGCACGCCCTTAACGAGCACCAGCCCCTCAAGCTGGCGTGTCTACCAATTTCACCACCTGGGCGGGTGAGAAGTGTGCATGGCGGGTTGGAAACAGTTCCATTCCTGTACCAAGACACGGCGGGAAGGATGGAAAGCTTTCGCATCCTTCCCCCTTCCCTGGTGCCCAGAACAGGACTCGAACCTGCACGTACTTGCGTACACTAGTCCCTGAAACTAGCGCGTCTACCAATTCCGCCATCTGGGCATATATATAAGGAACCAATTACTTTCCTGTATAAAATAACTTGTCGCTGCCTCATGCCCAGATGCCGGAATTGTCTCCCCTGCAAGCCGGCTCCTCCCGGAAATGGTCCGCCGGACCATTTCTATCCGGTCGGCCCTGCCATCTGGGCATAGTACTATCATTACAATATTTAAAGAACCAATTTATTCTTTCCAAAAGGAACGGGCTGCAAAGTTAAAAATTTTGTAAAAATCATGCATGATTTCCAAATAAATTTTACCGGATAAAATAAACCCGGAGAAAAAACTCCGGGTTTTTCCGGCCAGGATGCACGATCCGTCTTATTTTTCTTCAGGTACCCTTTTGTACGGGATTTTCTCCACGGGTCTGTCTTTTTCCACCCGTACCGAACGAATCCGACGTTCTCCATTCTCCAGGCTTTTCTTGCCGGAAGGATAGTAATCCACATACAAGGTCCAGAGATTCACCTCATTCTCGGTGACGTCGATTTTTACATTCAGCGGATCTTCCAGCCCAAGCTGTTCGTTATCATGGTAATCTTCCCAGATATACACATAATACGGTCCGCCTTCCACATGGTAAAATTCCACCTCCCCCACCTGGTTGGTCAATCCGGTGATCACAGGATGGGTATATTCATACCAGTCATCATAGGTGTAGTACAGGGTTACCTCCGCGTCGGGTACCGCATACTCATCGTAGTACTCCAGCACCAGGATGTTTACCACGGTCTGGGGCAGTACGGTAATATCCATGTATACCCGGTCGGCCAGGTCGTCCCTGGAATAAGCCGTCAGGGTTACGGAATATGTTCCGGTAGCATTATAATGATGTACCGGATGGGTTTCGTAGGAAATGTATCCGTCGCCGAAATCCCATTCATAGGATACGGCATCCAGGGATGTATTGGTAAAGTAGATATCCTCACCTGCTTCCACAACCCTGGATTCGACAGTGAACCCGGCTTCGGGTTTTATCCGGCATCCGGTCATGATCAGCGCCACACCGGCATATAAAATGAATAGCTTTTTCATGATTCTGGTTATTGGTTTCTTTTGCTTCTTCCAGTCCAAATAATGTGCCAGTTTTCCGATCTGTCTCTGCCTGTCTACAGGTTTTCTTCTATAAAAGAAGAAATCTTCCTGTACAGGTGCAGGTTGGTCACTCCTCCCCTGAAACCGTGCGCCTGGTCGGGGTAGAAATGCATGTCGAAGGGTTTGTTCTCCTGTACCAGCCGGTGTACCAGTTCGGCCGAATTCTGAAAATGCACATTATCGTCGCCCGTTCCGTGGATCAGCAGAAATTTTCCCTTCAATTGCCCGGCAAAATGCAGGGGACTGTTATCATCGTACCCGTCGGGGTTATCCTGCGGCAATCCCATATACCTTTCCGTATAAATGGTATCATAGAACCTCCATGAGGTGACAGGGGCCCCGGCAACTGCCAGGCTGAACACATCTGAACTTTTGAACAGGCACGACGAAGCCATAAAGCCCCCGTAACTCCACCCGTAGATACCGATCCTGCCGGCATCCACGTAGGGAAGCCCCCGCAGGTAGCAGGCCGCCTCGGTCTGGTCGATGGTTTCATATTTTCCCAGCTGCCCGTAAGTCATTTTTTTGAAAGCTTCTCCCCGGGCGCCTGTTCCCCGGTTATCGACCGAAACCACCAGGATGCCCTGCTGGGCCAGGTACTGGTTCCAGCCGAAATCCCACGAATCAGTCACGGTTTGCGACCCGGGCCCACCGTATACCCGCATCAGCACCGGGTATTTCGTCCCTGGATCAAATCCGGCGGGTTTGATCATCCAGCCGTTCAGTTCCACTCCTTCGGATGTGGTAAAACGGAAAAACTCCTTTTCGGGAATACCGTATGCCTGTACTTTTTCCTTCAGGGCGGTATTGTCTTCGAGCACCCGAACCAGGCGTCCTCTGCGGTCGTGAAGGGTTATGAGAGTGGGTGTCCGGACCGACGAATGGTACATAATGTAATATTCGAACGTACGGCTGAACACGGCCCGGTTGGTTCCCGGCATGGTACTGATCTTATCCTTTCTTTTCCCGTCCAGTCGGATGCGGTATACATCGCGCCGCAGGGGAGATTCTTCTGAAGAAGTGTAATACAACATATCGCGGTTTTCATCCAGCCCCAGAAAATCGTGTACTTCCCATTCGCCGCGGGTAATCTGGTTCAGCAGCTTCCCGTTCAGATCGTACAGGTAAAAATGGTTGTATCCGTCTTTTTCGCTGTTAATCAGAAAGCGTTTCCCGTCAGACAGGAATGTGAGATAATCGTCAGTCACCTCGCTGATGTACCTTTCGTTCTCTTCCGTATACACCACCTGCGAATAGCCCGTGCGGGGCACGGCCAGCAGGATGTCGAGCCGGTTCTGCAGGCGGTTCATCCTGATAATGCCCAGTATGCCGGGGTTATGGGTCCATTTGATGCGGGGTATGTACT
The DNA here is from genome assembly GCA_011042635.1 of Bacteroidota bacterium. Taxonomy (GTDB): domain Bacteria; phylum Bacteroidota; class Bacteroidia; order Bacteroidales; family VadinHA17; genus HyVt-105. The sequence goes on from DQWH01000091.1 coordinate 7,667, forward strand.
GGTCGGTCTCCGGGCCGATATCCATTTTCACCCGGCGGCCTGTTTCCGTATTGACCACCCATATTTCCACCACGGCATTCTTTTCACCCGCCTTGGGGTACTTAAAGGTATAGTCGCGAGGATACAGGCGGTTTTCATACAGGGTCATGTGGAAAAGGGGAACTTCCGATTCATCGAAGCGGTAGTAGGCAATGTGCCGGCTGTCGGGCGACCAGGCATAGGCCCGGGTAAAGGCGAATTCCTCCTCGTACACCCAGTCGGTATGCCCGTTGATGATTCGGTTGGTTTCCCCGTCGGTGGTAAGCTGTTTCTCCTCACCCGTTTCCAGGTTTTTCACGAACAGGTTGTTGCTACGCACGAAAGCCACCGATTTTCCGTCGGGAGAAAAGGAGGCCACCATCTGTTTTCCATTTTCCGATACCGGGGTCAGTTTTTTCTTTTCCGGCTCCCACACAAAGTGATCGGCCAGGAACGAACGGCGGTAGATTTTTTCGAACCCGGTAACCAGCAGCATACGTTTCTCATCGGAGGAAAAAGCATAATTGCTCACCCTGCCAACCGCCTTATCCACCCATCCGGGATGGAACAGGGTATCCACGGGCAGGCCGGTTTCGTAACTGTACTTCACAATCAGGTCGCCGTCGAAGGCCGTATAATGCAGGCCGTCGTTCATCGAAAGCAACCCGCTTACTGTTTTCGCCCGGAAGGCCTGGTGCAGGTAAATATCCTCCAGGGTAATGCGGGGCGTTTCCTGGGCGTTCAGCCAGACTGCAAAACTATAAAGCAGCAGAAAAGAAAGACGTTTCATGGGAAAAGGCATTTAGTACATTCGACATATATCATCGGGGGTAAATGTACAATTTTAGCGGTAAATACGGGAGGATACAAAAAGCCCTGCCGGGTAGACAGGGCTCAAGGATTACTCCTGCGGCATATAGCCTTATTGTGATAAGATGTAAATTGGATAATAATCTTTTACAGATAAAATAAATATTCTATTTATATATTTCTTTGATCTTATATCCTATTCCAAATTTACATCAAATCACAACTTATACACACTGAGTGTTCGCTCATCGGGCCTTATATCCTATTCCAAATTTACATCAAATCACAACT
>DQWH01000187.1 GCA_011042635.1 Bacteroidota bacterium
AATTAATATTTCCACTACAACCTTATTATTCGATGTTTACATAGAAAAAACTACGTTGCTACCTACGTAGGATTCTACGCGGCTTAAGTTCAAGAATTTAGTGCAACATTTAATAAGTTGCACTATGAAAAAGTATTATCGACTTAGTCCCAGTGAGGGAGAAGATATCTTCAAAGGGATGACTTGTCCTGAAATAGGTTTACACAAAATGTATGATTTTATGGCGAGGCAGGGATCAGATATATCCCATTTCGATTAAACGGACAATTTCTTCAATATCGGCATCCTCTCCGTGAGGATCATATTCTGCCTTGAGATTGGATCCGAAAATGCGGGCTATGGATTGCCAGAAAAAAGCAGAGAAGGACCCTTTCAGTTCCCTGATCAGATCGTAAGAGGTATCACCCGTCTCCCTGTCCACCAGCTTGATCAGGATGCGGCCCTGGGTAATGGTCATTTTTTTCAGGTCGTCCTCGAACTCGCTGAAAAGCTCTCTTTCCATCCGGTCGATGTAGGCTTTCTTCTCTTTCTCGGTTTCCATCTTCTGCAGCTCCTGCTCCATCTCGTTCATTTTTTCCCCGGCCAGTACGGCATAAGGATAAACCTTCCGCACATGGTACATCAGCCGGGTATACCGTCTGAACTGCCGGCGGTTGGGAAACCGTTTCTCCGGTATAATAAACACCTCCTGTATGGTCTGGTGAGGGACCAGTTTCCCGTGAAGGTCCACCGAAGGCAATACGGTGATCTGTTCCAGCAATACGCTGTCAGGAACCTGCTTCAAAGGAACCTGGGCATGTCCTGCAGCCGACACCGGCAGAAGGATGAGAATAAACAGGTATTTGCGGAATGCTGTCATCTACAGGTCATCTTCAACGAATATCCTTTTTCAATTATTGTGCCATATCCCGGGCACAAAATTACATAAACCGGACCAGGAATGGTTCAATTCGTGTTGAAATCTTGAACGAAAAGATGTTCTCTATGCATTTTATTTTTTCTACCTTGCACCCCAAATCCACAGGGTGAACGAAGAACTCACAGCCGAAATGCTGGAGGAAGGAAAAGAATTCAGGCTTCTCCGGAAACTTGAATTCCATGAGATTATTCCGTTTGTTTTCGAGAACATCGGGAAAAGAACACAGGCCGCCACATTCTTTTTTATTTTCAATATTCTGCTTTTCTTACTGGTTACCGCTTACAGCATCCGTCTTCCACTGGGGGAACTCTACACCACCGGCCAGTTGGTTCTGATGTTCCTGCTGGCGGTCATTCTCTTTCCCTTACTCCTGGCACCCCTTCATGAACTTATCCACGGGGTCGTTTACCGTGGGGTAGGAGCCCCTGCCATTCGTTACGGTGCCGATTTCCGGCAGTTCATCTTCTATGTCACCGCCCACCGTTATCCTGTGGGCAAAAAAAAATTCTTTCCCGTGGCACTGACTCCTTTTCTGCTGATCACCCTGGCGCTCACGGGCGTTCTTTTTGCCCTGCCCCCCATCTGGTCGTGGGGCATGGCCATCACCCTGCTGGTGCACAGCACCATGTGCATAGGCGATTTTGCTATAATCAGCTATTTTCAGCGGTTCCCCGGAAAAGAAATCTATACTTTCGACGATACCGAAACCATGGTTTCATACTTCTATATTAAAAACAGGGGCGATCCTCAGGAACCGGAAAAAGAACCATCATAATATGGATGCAGAGATTACCGTGATAGGGGCCGGCGTGTTGGGATTGGCCATTGCCCGGGATCTTTCGGAAGAATCGCAGGGCGTGTTCGTGATTGAGAAGAACTTCCGGTTCGGGCAGGAAACCAGCAGCCGCAATTCGGAAGTAATCCATTCCGGCGTATATTACCCGCCCGGATCGCTGAAAGCTACCCTGTGTGTGGAAGGCAAATGGATGCTGTACGATTTTTTAGAGCAATACGACATAGCCCACAAAAAGTGCGGAAAACTGGTGGTGGCTGTCAGCGAAGAAGAAACCGGACGCATGAAGGAGGTATGGGACATTTCAGGAAAAAACGGGGTAACCGACAGGGAATGGCTCAACCGGAAAGGGATCGAATCCCTGGAACCTCATATCCGGGCCGTGGCCGCCATTCATTTCCCTTCCACCGGCATCCTTGATTCGCACGGGTTGATGAAACAGCTCGAAGCCCTGGCCAGGATCCGGGGCGCCGAATTCGTTTACGGGGCACGGGTCACCGGCATCGAACGTCTGAAAGCAGGATACCGCATCACCCTGGCCGATGCCGACGGATCACCCTTCAAATTCACCAGCCGGAAAGTGATAAATGCCGCCGGGCTGGAAGCTGACCGGGTAGCCGCCTTGGACGGTACCCGGATGCCAGGTGACGAAATACACTTCTGGAAAGGACAATACTTCCGGGTTACCTGCGGCAAGCACCGGTACATCAACCGGCTGATCTACCCCCTGCCCGACCCTGACCATATCAGTCTGGGATTACATGCCACAATCGACCTGAACGGACAGATGAAGCTGGGACCCGATGCGGTTTACCTGCCCGAACGGAAGATCGATTACCGGGTTGACCCGGCGGATGCTTCCCGTTTTTTCGAAGCTGCCGGAAAGTATTTGCCTTTTCTGGAAGAAAATGACCTGATCCCCGACCAGGCCGGGATCAGGCCGAAGCTGCAAAAACCCGGCGGCAGGGTGAGAGACTGGGTGATCCGCGACGAGGGGCCCCGGGGATATCCCGGCCGCATCAACCTCATCGGAATGGATTCTCCCGCGCTTACTGCCTGCCTTGCCATTGCCCGTTACGTAAAAAACCTTATTTTCGCAAAACCATGATACCCGTTACCACAACACCCACGTCTTCCCCGGCCATTTCCGATGAAGAAAAGCGACGGCAAGCCCGGGCCATCCTTCGGGAAGCCAAAGAGGAGGTATTGAACATCTTATGGGACACCGATCCCAATGAATACTGCAATGAAAGGCTGATGCTGGTTTGGCTGGAAGAAGACTACGAGTATGCCATCCGCAGACTATGCCTGTGCCGCCGGTCGGAAAGTACCTACCTGCAGAAGCTGCACCGTATTTTCGGTCAGTATTCAGAAGTGATACCCGAATGCCGGGGGAAAGAAATACGTAGGAATCAACGTAGATAACTACGTAGTATTAAACATTTTCCAACAGATCCTCAAATCTTTCTTTACTGGCATCTATTAGGAAAATATAAGAATAATGAAAATCTTAGTGATTGCTTAATGATTATTAAGTGTTCACTAAATAATGTCAGAGGCCCAGATAATAAAAACATTCAAGGCACTGTCTGTCACCTCCCGGATACAGATTATTAAGCTCATAAGTAAACGCAAACTGTGTGTAAATGTCCTTGCCGTGAGGCTCGGCATTACCCCGTCGGCCGTTTCACAACATCTGAAAATCCTGAAAAAATGCCATCTGGTGCATGCGGAATGCTACGGATCGATCACCCATTATAAGCTAAACAAAGAAATAATGCGCGACTTTTCTGTTGCCGTCGGAAATCTTTTTACCGGAAGCCAGGAACAATGGAAACAATCATTGAAGTCAAAAACCTGAAAAAATCCTACGACGGGATAATCGCCGTGAACCGGATCCACTTCAAGGTATACCGGGGAGAAATATTCGGTTTTCTCGGACCGAACGGGGCCGGGAAAACCACCACTATCAATATGCTGACCGGACTGGCCAGAATCACGGAAGGACAAATATTCCTCCGGGGAAAAGATGTCACTCATGATATCCAATCAGTACAGAAAATTATCGGAGTGGTTCCTGATGAGAATAACCTGTACGAAGAGCTGAGCGGATTTGACAACCTCTGTTTCTGCGGTGCCCTGTACGGCATGAAAAAAAATGACCGGGAAAGAATAGCCCGGGAACTGCTGAACCTGTTTGGCCTGAAAGATGCAGGCCGGAGGAAATTTTCAGAATATTCCAGGGGAATGAAACGAAAGCTAACCTTTGCAGCCGCTCTAATGCACGAACCCGAAATCCTGTTCTTAGACGAGCCGACCACGGGCATAGATGTTGCCAGCGTAAGGCATATCCGGAACCTGATCAGGGAATTGAACCGGAAAGGAGCCACCATTTTCCTTACAACCCATTATATTGAAGAAGCGGAACGCCTGTGCCACCGGGTGGCATTTATTGACAGGGGAAAGATCATCACCACGGACACGGTAGAAAAATTACTGGATGCGAACAGGGATGCTCATATGGTTGACTTTCGCTTCGCACCCGTATCGTTTGACATATCTCAGCTGACGGAAAAGCTGCACAGCCGGTTTCCCCATATTTCGTGCGTGTTGAGGGACCCCGGAACAATCAGAATCACCAGCCGCCAGGTTACGGATATTGCACCCGTGGTCAGCTTCCTGGCATCGTCGGGATTGTTGGTACAGGAAGCCAGGATTATCAAACCAACCCTGGAGGAAGCTTTCGTAAAAGCCACGGGAATTGAAATTAATCTGATGAAAAAATAGGTTAAAAAATGAATAGTGCCATCGCCTTCCGGAATATCCTGTTCAAGGATATGAAAAATTACTACCTGAAGCCTCCGAATATAAGCTGGGGATTGATATTCCCCTTTGCCTGGATGGGAATGCTGCTGATCAAGTCAGGATCGGCTTTCAGCATTTCGGAAGTATTTCCGGGAATAGTCGCCCTCTCTATTCTGTTCGGCACCACCTCCATGCTCTCGGTCACCATAACATTCGAAAGGAAATCACGCTCCTTTGAACGCCTTTTGCTGGCCCCGCTCAAAACCGAATTACTGATCCTGGGGAAGATTACCGGAGCCATCCTGTTCGGTATATTCAACAGCATCATCCCGGTGTTTCTCTGTGCGTGTATTCTGAAAGCCCCTGTCAACAACTGGTTTTTACTTGCCGCAGGGATTATGCTGCTTTCCATTACCTCCACACTGCTCGGGCTGTTCATATCCGTGGCAGCCACAGAAGTATTTGAGGCACAGACCTATTCGAATTTTTTCCGTTTCCCCATGATCTTCCTTTGCGGGCTTTTTATTCCCGTTACTTCCCTTCCCCTTCTTTTAAAGCCCCTGTCCTTTATCCTGCCGGTTACTTACGGAGTAGACATTTTGCATTATTCCATTTCGGAAAGCAATTTCCTGCCTCCGGTCATCGATCTGATCATCCTTTCCGTTTTCAGCATCGTACTGTTTTACTTTAGTATATATAATATCCGCAGAAAATGGATAAAATAGCAACAGTGCAGTTTTTTCTCCACCGGATGAACGTTATTGTCTTATCCAGAAATAGGTTTATGCAGATACCCGCTGAAAAGACCTCCGTTAAAAAAACAGAATCGCCGGACACACCTTTGTGTCCGGCGATCGGCAGCCTCCACCCCTTTACCATAACCCCCAAAACTCAGGAGAGGAGACCAGGAAAAAACCATAAAATGTAAACGACTCAGCGGTTGTATTTTTTCAGCCACACGGTAAAGGTGCTGCCTTTATCGGATTCGCTTTCCACCTGTATCTTCCCTCCGTAAAGTTCCACGAATTTTTTCGTGATCGACAGGCCCAGCCCGCTGCCGCTGATATGGCGCGTTTTCCCGTTCCGGATGCGCACAAATTCATTGAACAGCTTTTCCGTATCTTCCTTCTTCATTCCGATGCCCGTATCTTCCACTACGATCCGGATGCGGTCATCTTCTTCCTTCAGAGTAAAAAACACTTCTCCCCTGTCTTTGTTGTATTTCACGGCATTGGAAAGCAGATTGTTAAAAATGATCTCGATCTCACCCGCATCGGCCTCCATATAAAGATTTTCAGGGGCATCGAAATGCACCGACACATCTTTCTGCCGGGCCAGCGCCTCTACGGTGTCGAGCGATGTTCTGGCAATCTCATGTAAATCCACTTTTTTGACCTGCCGGGGCCGGTCGCCCGATTCGTAGCGGGTCAGGTCCAGCAGGTCCTTGATCAGCATCCGCATGCCGCGCAACCGCTCGACCGACCGTTCGATCATGGTACGATAATCGTCTATGTTTTCGCCCGCCTGCTTTTCAAGCATGATATTGAGATATCCCTCCACGGCATTGATGGGTGATTTCAGCTCGTGCGACAGAACCGACAGAAACTGGAAACGTTCTTCCCTTCCTCCATCCTGCATCTTCCGCGTCATGCGCTTCAGATAAAGATGTTTTGTAATGTTCTCGATGGAGCTTTTCAGTTCCTGGGGGGTAAAAGGTTTGGGAACGAAATTATAGGCCCCGTTGCTGGTGGCCTTTACAGCCAGATCGAGCGAGGCATAGGAAGTGATCATCATCACCAGGGCGTCGTACTTCTTTTGTTTCATCACTTCGAGCACCTCCACCCCATCCATGCCCGGAAGCTTGTTATCGAGCAGCACAATATCCACCAACTCGCGCTCCATGATCTCCAGCGCTTTTTCGCCGGTTTCCGCTTCGAGAACACAAAATTCGAAGTCTTCTTCCATGAAGGGGAATCCAACGGTATAATTCCGGAGGATCCGGTCGATACCTGACCGGATACCCGGCTCATCATCCACTACCAGAACACGTAAGGTTTCCATGGCATTGTTTGTTTTGGTTCATCATCCTGTTGAAGTAACCGGGCAGGATCACCCGCCTGCCTGTTTCAGCAGGCGGGTGATCTCCCGGTGCAACTGGTCTTCCCTCAGTCCCTTTTCCAGGTAGAGGTCGGCTTTGATCCATTGTTTTTCTCCTTCCGAATCCAGGCCGAAGATCATGCCGGTTTCAGAAGTCACTGCCGTGGCAATCACCACCGGCACTTCCGGATAACGCTGCTTGATCTTCCGGCTCAGGATAAACCCGCTGTCCATATTCTCCATCATCAGATCGACAATAGCCAGGTCAGGCTTCAATTTCTTCAGCTTGTCCTCACCCTCTTTCTGGTTTTCTGCCGTCTCTACCCGGAATCCCATCTTTTTCAGCATGGTTTCCAGTTGCAACAGGTAATCCATATCGTCGTCCACCACCAGGATGGTTTGTTGTTTTGTTGACATGGTTTTTGTTTTATTTGGTGTTTATTCACTCATCTTGTTGATCAATCAAATCTTTTCTCCTGGGCAGGGTTATGGTAAAGGTTGTGCCGGTGGGACCTTTTGCGGGATCGCTGTTCGATTCCACATCGATCTTCCCCCGGTGCATCTTCACAATCCCGTACACCAGCGGCAACCCCAGGCCGGTTCCCTTGCCCAGGGCTTTGGTGGTAAAGAACGGGGTGAATATCTTTTCTATATTTTCGGGTGATATTCCCGTTCCCGAGTCCTTTATTCTGAGAGTTACCCATTCCTCATCTCCGCTCAGTTCTATCTTCAGCGCTCCCCCGTCGGGCATGGCTTCGATGGCGTTTTTCTCCAGGTTGGTCAGTACCTGCATCATCTGGTCGTGGTCGATCATCACCATGGGATCGTCGAGGTTTGCTTCCATTTCCACCTTCACATTTTCCGGACATACAATGGAATCAAGCGAGTGCCGTACAAAATCGACCATATTCGTCTGCGACAGGTGCACCTGGTTCTTGCGGGCAAAATTCAGGAGTCCGCCCACAATCTTCTTACATCGTTCAGTCTGTTCCACAATTAGTTGCAGATCTTTGGAAAGAGGAGCATCCGGAGGGGTTTCTTCCTTCAGGATATTGGCATACATAGTGATCACCCCCAGGGGGTTGTTCAGTTCGTGGGCAATTCCTGCCGAGAGCTGACCCATGCCGGCCAGTTTTTCCGACTGTTTCAATGCCTGCCGGGTTTTGGCCAGCCGCCCGTTGATTTCGTTCAGTTCTTCAATGGAACGGTGCAGCTTCATGATGGTGTAAGGCAGACACATCTCGATCTCGGCCAGTCCCTTAGCAATGGCCACGGCATGCTCATAACAGGTATCGTACCCGCAGGCCCCGCAGTTCAGATGGTCAGACGGCCTCAGTTTCCCCATGGAGCGCAGCACCTCGTTCACCTTTTCCTCGGTGGCAATCAGCTTCCTCCGCTCGCGAGGATAAAAATGCTGTGAATAATCCAGTGATTCGTATTTTTCCACCTCCCGTTCCCATTCCTTCTGATCCATGGAATCCAGCCGCTCCTTCACATACTTCGAGATACAGGTACGCCGGGCATATCGTTTCCCCGGATTGGTCATGCCGGGGCCCATAATGCACCCTTCGCAGCATAAGAGTTCCAGGTGCTGGGTGCCCAGGGTGCCTGATTCGAATTCGACCACCGCATCCCTGAAATTGTTCTTCCCTTCGGCCACCACAAAATCGCCGTCGGCAATATCATCGTTCCGGTTCACATTCTGCAGCAAACCCCTACTCACGGGAAAGATAGCCCCTTTCCCCGCCCGGGGCGGATCGAAATCGGAGGCCAGCTTTTCATCGGGGATGATGCGGTTCTCCAGGAACATTTCCCGCAGTTCGCGGAAAGTCAGCGTCGCATCCACTTCTTCCGATTCAGTTTTTTTTGCCATACATGGACCGATAAAGACCACCTTTATTCCGTTCTCATATTTTTTTCTAACTACGCGAGCCATGGCCACCATGGGACTGGCGATCGGGGCCAGGGAATCGATCAGCCCGTGTTTGTACAATTCCACGTAATTGACCAGGGCCGGGCAGTCGGAAGTAATATATCCTTTGTTTTTCCCGCTGTTTAGCA